>CAZFJJ010000114.1:0-6605 GCA_964519075.1 uncultured Lachnospiraceae bacterium | reverse complement strand
CATCTCCCTGCGCGTCATCACCGACCACATCCGCTCCTCCATCTTTATGATCTGTGACGGCGTCATCCCCTCCAACGAGGGACGCGGCTACGTTCTGCGCAGACTGCTCCGCCGCGCTGCCCGTCACGGCAGAATGCTGGGCATCTCGGGCATCTTCCTGGCAGACATTGCCACCGTGGTTGCCCGCGAAAACTACTCCGAGTATCCCGAGCTGACCGAAAAGCTCGCTTATATCCAGAAGGTTCTGACCATGGAGGAGGAGCGCTTTGCCGCTACCATCGACGCAGGTCTGGCCATCCTCTCCAACATTATGCGCAAAGCCGCACAGGACGGCGAGAAGATCCTCTCCGGCGACGACGTGTTCCGTCTCTACGACACCTACGGCTTCCCCATCGACCTGACCCGCGAGATCGCAGGTGAGCAGAAGCTGGAGATCGACGAGGCATCCTTCTTGGCGCTGATGAAGACCCAGAAGGAGCGCGCCCGTGCCGCCAGAACCAACATCTCCGGCTGGAGCGACGCATCCAAGTCCCTGCTCTCCGACTTTGCCAAGACCGAGTTCGTGGGCTACGACAACGATTCCTGCGAGGCAAAGGTCATCGGCATCATTGCAGACGACATGAGCGTGGACGAGGTCACCGAGGGTGAGTTTACGCTGATCACCGACAAGACCGTATTCTACGGCGAAGGCGGCGGTCAGGTGGGCGACTCGGGCATCATCTACGATCACGACACCATGATCACCGTCATCGACACCAAGAAGGTGGACGGCGTATATATCCATATCTGCTCGCTGGCCAGCGGCGACGTGAAGGTGGGCGACACCGTCCGTCTGGAGATCAACGTCTCCCGCAGACAGTCCATCCGCCGCAACCACTCGGCTTGTCACCTCTTGCAGGCGGCACTCCGTGAGGTGCTGGGCAATCACGTTGAGCAGGCCGGCTCCTACGTGGACGAGACCCGCGTACGCTTCGACTTCTCGCATTTCGCCGCTCTCACCGACAAGGAGCTGATAGCGGTAGAAGCACTGGTCAACCAGCACATTCTGCTGACCGAAGAGATCGCTACCGTCGAGACCGACATTGAGTCCGCCAAGAAGGCAGGCGCGATGGCACTCTTCGGCGAAAAGTACGGCTCCACCGTCCGCATGGTGAAGATGGGCAACTTCTCTACCGAGCTATGCGGCGGTACCCACATGGACAACACCGGCAAGCTGGGTCTGTTCAAGATCATCTCCGAGTCCTCGGTAGCCGCAGGCGTGCGCCGTATCGAAGGCACCACCGGCACCGGTGTACTGACTCTGCTGGCCGAAAAGGACGCGCTCCTGGCCGAGACCGCCCGCGAGCTGAAGGCTCCCTCCGCCGCAGATCTGCCTAAGAAGGTAGCCGCACTCCAGGGCGAGCTGAAGTCCGCCAAGGCTGAGATCGAGTCGCTGGAGGCAAAGATGGCTTCCGCTAAGCTGTCGGCAATCGCCGACAACTGCACCACTGTCGGTGCGTTCCACCTCTACACCGCAAAGGCCGAAGGCGTATCGGTTGACGCCGCACGCAACGTCTGCGATAATCTGAAGACATCCGACGCTTCCGCCGTGGTGCTGATGGCTGTCATCGGCGACGGCAGACTGAACTTCGTAGCAGGCTGTGGCAAGGACGCGCTGAAAGCAGGCGCACACGCCGGCAATTTGGTAAAGCAGGTGGCCGCTATCTGCAACGGCGGCGGCGGTGGTCGTCCCGACAACGCTACCGCAGGCGGCAAGGACGTGACCAAGGTAGACGAGGCACTATCTGCCGCTCCCACGATCCTGGGCACAATGCAGAAATAACTGATTCGTGAGGCGCTGCCCCACACCCCTCTGGGGGACTTCTTGTAAGAAGTCCCCCAGACCCTTCAAGAACTTCTCAAAAGCGCCGACAAATACTTGTCGGCGCGCGCTCTACCTCTAAATAATTGAAACGCTACGACACGGGACGTCGAGGGCGTCGTCCTCTACAAAATCCCCCACAAAGGAGAGCCCTATGCCCTACGCATTCTTTACGGATATCGACGGAACCCTCATCGATTACACCTTCGTCCCCGAGGAAAATCACAAAGCCATCGCAGAAGCCCGTGCAGCAGGGCATCTCGTCCTCCTGAACACGGGGCGGGGCTATCGCTTCATTCCCGATCGGGTGTGGGACAACTTCACCTTCGACGGCGTGGTCTGCGGATCGGGCGCTTACGCCTCCCTTCACGGCGAGATCCTCCAAAGCCGCACGCTCTCTTCCGAAGCCGCCACGGCAGTTGCCGCCTATCTGATGGAGAAGAGACAGCCCTTCATCTTCGAGGGTGAGAATCAGGTACTGGTCTACGGCACCGAATGCCGCCACGATTACTGGCTGCCGCTGACCGATCCCGAAGAACTCACCCATCAATACGCTGATGCAAGGGTGCAGAAGATCAATTTCCCGGGTCAAGTCCCGAAGGAGATCGCCGATTGGCTGCGGGAGCAGTTTATCCTACTCCAACATCCCGCCTACGCCGAAGCATCCATCCTCGGTTGCGATAAGGGACGTGCAATGCTGGTGGTCATGGATCACCTCTCAGACGACTATATCTCGGTCGCCATCGGCGATTCGTTCAACGATCTGGAAATGCTGGAGGCCGCCGACATCAGCGTGGCCATGGGCAACAGCGTCCCTGCAGTGAAGACCCTCTGCTCTCACGAGACCGCCGACGTTCGGGAGGCAGGCGTTGCCGTTGCCATCCGCGCAATTTTGGACGGACGGCATCTGACCGAAAAAGTCCTCCGACAACTCTGACAATGGAGAAGATTATGAGAAAAATCGCATCATTTACTGTGAATCACGATTATATCACCCCCGGCATCTACCTCTCCCGAGTAGACGGTGACGTGATAACCTACGATCTGCGCACCCGCCGTCCCAACTGCGGCGACTACATGGATCACCAGACTATGCACAGTCTGGAGCATATGTTTGCAACGCTTGTGCGCAATTCCGAGATCGCCGACCAGGTGCTCTACTTCGGCCCTATGGGCTGTCAGACCGGCTTTTACCTGCTCACCCGTGACAGCGTATCCTGCGAGAAGGCGCTGGAAGTGATCAAGTCGGTGCTTCGAAAAATCGAAAACGAGCCGGCAATGTTCGGCGCCAGCCGTGTGGAGTGCGGCAACTACGAAAACCTCTCTCTCGATGCCGCCAAAAAGGAAGCCGCCGCTTATCTGGCGGTGCTGGAAGCCCGTGACTGGGATTTCACTTATCCCACCGCATAAGAAAGGAGTTTACCAACATGATCGGAATTATTGGTGCCATGAACACCGAGGTGGAGACGCTCATCTCCGCCCTCACCGATAAACAGGAGACCGTCGTCGCCGGCAACCGCTTCTTCAGCGGCAAGCAGGGCTCTACCGATGCCGTCGTGGTGATGTGCGGCATCGGCAAGGTTGCCGCCGCCATCTGCGCGCAAGCAATGATCGACACCTTCCACCCCGACGTCCTCGTCAACACCGGCGTTGCGGGCGGCGTGGCTGACGGGCTGGCGCAAGGCGATCTGGTGATCGCTACCGACGCCGTACAGCACGATTTTGATCTGTCCTTGTTTGGCTATGCCAAGGGCTATATGCCCGTCTGGGGCAAGGATAAGGGCTCTCCCAGCCCCTTCCCCACAGACGACGCGCTGGCCGAAAAGCTGATCGCAGCCGCTGATGCGCTGGGCTACCACGCCATCCGTGGACGAGTTGCATCGGGCGACATCTTCGTTGCAGACGCGAACCTAAAGCACTCGCTGGCAACCGAGTTCGGTGCAGCCGTAGCCGAAATGGAAGGCGCCGCTATCGCACAGACCGCTTGGCAAAACGGTGTCCCCTGCGCTATCGTCCGTGCTATCTCCGACCTTGCCGACGGCTCCGCTACCCTTTCGTTTGAGGAGTTCGAGGTCGTCGCCGCAGAGCGCTCCGCTAAGCTGCTGATGGAGATTTGCAAATAATTCTAAGGGGGCTTTTTGAAAAAAGCCCCCTTAAAATCCCCCAAAACTTTTGAAAATGCACGGCAAATACTTGCCGTGCACAAGATAAACAAATACTGTAGGGGCTGTTGTATTACGCAACGGCTCCTTTAATTCTATCAATCCACTTTCTTAAACTCGCTGAGTCTAAGTAGCTTTTCTTCATAATACACAATCGGAAATGTTCCCGAAATTATTTCTTCATTCTCCTGATGATCATAGATAAATTCAAAACAGAATTTTTTGTGTATGGAAGAAGTCCGCAATACCCGAATAGGTGCGGGCGTGGAATAAAGCTCAGTTCTATCATAGTCGCGGCTCCACAGCAGAATTGCGCCTTTGGGAGGAACTCTTCCTTCTGCCACTTTCACGTCGTATACGAGTCGATTGACGTTAATCTGTTCTTCGCCGCCTATTTGTTTCGGCACCTCTTGAGGAAAGCAGAACTGACAGATCAAAATCATTGCAATGATGGGGATCAGTATCAGAGATCCCTCCTTACCAAGCCATACATTCAGAGCAATCAGTCCAAACATCAACAAATACTCACTCAGTGACAGACCTCTCACACCGTAATAACCTTGACAGTGCTTGCACCGACAAAGGTATCGTTTATTCAACCAGAACTTGTGCGCTGAGGAATATTGCAGATCGCCGGTGCGCTTATCTTTTCTTACAGTTTCGTTCTCAAGATGAACGCGACCGCAATGAGGACATCGTTTGCGACTCATATAGTCACTCCCAATCAATTCTTTTAACTTATTATACCATCACAAACGTGATTTGTCAATAGAGTTATACGATTTGCAAGTTAGCAACTAAGGTGGCTTTTTGAAAAAGCCACCTTGAGATCCCCCAAAACTTTCGAAAATGCACGGCAAATACTTGCCGTGCTGTTTTATTGTTCATTGGTGCGTCGCAAGTATTTGCTACACCCAATAAAAGTTCTTGAGGGGTTAGGGGAACTTCTTTCAAGAAGTTCCCCTGCAAAACTCACGAGCTGCTTACCAGCGGTTCAGGACCGAACACGCTCTCGATCACCCTCACGTTGCCTCCGGGCGAGTACCGCCAGTAGTCGATGTGATCCACCTCGGGCGGGATAAAGTAGCTCATCCGCTCTACGGGGCGCGAATCCGATCGGCAGGTGTCGATGATCACCAGCTTGATCTTCATCCGCTCGGGAATGATGTTCTTGATGTAGACCGCCGCCGGCTGTCCGACCACCACGTCCTCCCGATACTCGGCAAGTCCCGCAAGATTGGGCGCAAGCTCTATAAATACGCCGTATTCCTCTACCGAACGGACGATACCCACCACCGTCTGCCCTACCTGGAACCTGGCGGCGTTCTCCTCCCACGTTCCCAACAGCTCCTTGTGGCTGACGTAGATCCGATGCTCCGCCGCGTCAACGCTCTTGACCACCGCCCGCACGGGCATTCCCACGTAGAACCGATCCCGCGGGTGAGAGATGCGGGAAACCGAGATGGAGTCGATGGAGAATAACGATGCCAGACCGCATCCCACATCCACAAAGGCACCGAAATGCTCCAAATGAGTCACCCGCGCAGGGATAATATCGCCCGCTTGCAAGGTGAGCAGATAATCGTGCAGGCAAGCCGCCTGCGCCGCGCGACGGGAGAGGATGGCGCGAGTTCCGCCTCTGCCGTCACTCTCAAAGCCTGCGATCTGAAAGCAGACCGGCTTCCCTACCCGCGATATGATGGCGATATCCTTGATCGGCTCACCGGCAAGGGAGAGCGCTGCCTGACTGCGCGGGATCACGCCCTGCATGATTCCCAGATCTACGATCAGATTCAGATCTCCGTCACAGAGGATGGCAGGTGCCTCCATAATCTTTCCCTGCGCCATCGCCCGCTCGAGTGTCGCAAGGCTGCTCATTTGTTCACTGTTTTGACTGCCCGAATACATTCCCTCGGGCAAATATGTATACTGATGCTTCCACATACCGTGTCCTTCCCTTTCGTTTTCATCCTGCTCTATTCTATGCGCCGATCTTGCGGATCAGCACCACTATTATGGCAGAAAAGACAGGATTTTTTTGTCAGAGTTAGACGGCTAAAATAATAACAAATTGTAAACAATTAAAATTCAACGAGAAAGCGCAAGCGAGAAAACAAGAGAATTAGCGAGAAAACGGGAGATGTTTCCGCAAATTTTCAAATCCGGTTATTTTTTTCACAAAAACCTCTTGACAAATATATTGGGGTGTGCTATAATCCTATCGTTGTCAAGAAAAATATCTTATATTTAAGGAGAAAAGTTTCAATGTCTACTTTTATGGCAAAAAAAGAAACTGTTGAGCGCGGCTGGTACGTGATCGACGCAGCAGGTAAGCCCTTGGGCAAGACCGCTGCACAGGCTGCTACCATTCTGAACGGTAAGCATCGCCCCGAGTACACTCCCCACGTTGACTGCGGCGAGTTTGTAATCATCATCAACGCTTCCAAGGCTGTTCTCACCGGTAAAAAGCTGACCCAGAAATACTACTATCATCATTCCGGCTACATCGGCGGCATGAAGAAGGTACAGTACGCTACCCTGATGGCTACCAAGCCCGAAAAGGCTATGGAGCTGGTAGTTGG
>CAZFJJ010000113.1:0-6613 GCA_964519075.1 uncultured Lachnospiraceae bacterium | reverse complement strand
CGGTGGTGTGAGAGGACAGCTAATCAATTAATGGTTAGCTTCCTACTCGATTGCAGTGGAATGGTGAAGTTGCACAAGCGTTGACCTGTAATTTCTCTGTTTTGTACAACAAATTCGACAATGTTTGAGGTTGACAAATGCAATGGGTTATGCTATACTGAAAATGAAGAAAACTCACGGTGGAAAGGAGTGAGTCCGATGGGCAAATAAAAACGCAAAAACAGAATACCGACCAGACAAAACTATATTTACAAGGAGGGATTTCCTATGTAAAAGTTTGGCTCTATTCTTTTGACCATTGCTGTTTTATTGACCCTTTGTGCCGGTGCGCTGCCGGTGTATGCGGAGGATAGCGGCTCTATTACGCTTACGCCCAGTAGAACTATTTTAACGGTCGGTCAGACCATATCATTAATTATTTCTACAACTCCAGCTGATGACATCAATGCAGATGATGTGGATATTACAATTACTGATAATGTTGAATTTTATACGGTGTTGGAGTATAACGATACCTATAATACGCTTACCGGTCTTCATAAGGGCACAGCCGTTGTTACCGCTACCGGTACCAATACTACAACAGGGGAGACAGTGACCGCTTCTGTAACGATTGTAGTTGGTGACTCGCTCGGACTGATTGACAATATTAATTATTACATTATGAATCGCGGCACAGGGCGAGATCTTGCGCTTAGTACCAATTCTGACGCTAATGGTGTAAGTATAGACAGCCGTCTGCCCAGCGATTCTCCGGCAGCTCAGTGGACAGTAGTGAAAAATACTGATGGCACTATTCGTTTGCAAAGTGTATATAGTAGTACAGGACGATCGGCATACGTAAGCGGTACGAATTTAGTTCTATACAATAACACCGGAGCTCGAACTAAGCTCACTATTATGCGTGTAGAATCAGGAATCTATCAAGGCCTTTACCAAATTCGATATAATAATCAATTGCTATGTATGAATTCATCCGGCGATGTGTATTTTGATACTGTGCTGGGCGCTAATGCGCATTGGTGCTTTTTGGCAGTAGATAAGGGTGTGGCGGACATTATAAGCCACGATTATACATACACTGATGATGAAGGTCAATTAATTAACTTTAATACTACTCATAATGATAATAAATTTGTTGAGTTATTTGAAGATTTGGGCTATGCTGCTTATTCTACCGTTAATTTCCAAGCATATTATGCATACTTGTATATGCGAACGGAAGACGATATTTTTGTGTTTAACGGACATGGAAATGCAGGCATCATTTCATTCACTACAACCAACAACGAATCAACAGGTGCTATTGCTGTATGTTCATCGGTGGCAGGTCATTATCCTGTCGGCTCCGACCGATATTATATAAATTCCTGTGAAGCAAACGAGTTAGCATCACTCCGATGTGTATTATATTTAGGGTGCTCCACCGGAGTAGATATTACTGTTAATCGACAAACCTACAATTTAGTTGATGCAACCTTTGATAAAGGAGCACATTTTGTACTTGGAACTACCAATACCATTCTTACCTCTGATTCAAATGAATGGCTGGGTTTCTTCTTAGACAGAATCGATGCCGGTGATTCTATTGAAGAGGCGTGTGACTATGCAACCGAATACACAGGGGTCGTTCTGTGCCCTTACGATAAAGAGGACGGATCAACCGGGTATGATGAATTACCGGCATTTCCTCTTTACATAGTCGGAGACGGCGCACAATACTTAGAATAAGGAGCTACGATTATGAAACGAAAATTATTATCCTTTTTATTGATTTCTGTATTACTACTATCTATATCCGGCTGTGGCGTATCCTTTGATCCGAACGAGATTGAATATACCGCTTACAGTTACTCATCTGCGGGTTTAGTTGCTTCTACCGAAAGTAACGGCAATTCTTCTTCGCTACATTTTGCCTCAGCATCCGATTTGAAACTGAGTATTGATATGCACGAATCCGAGAAAATGATAGAGGACGCTGAAAAAAATAAATCTATTGCCTTTCAAAATCAATCCTTTGAAGCGACCTACGTGCGTTCTAAAGTGTTACCGACTCAAAACAGTAAACAGTCGACGCTTCAAAAAAACAGTTTAGTGGACGAATATCAAAAAGATAAGAAAACGATACAATTCCGTCACTCCACAGGTGAAATGATCGGTTACTACGAGGGGGATAAGTCTATTCGTTCGGTAAGCGGCGATTTGACGCTTGAAGAAGCAGAAGCTTTGGCAGCTCAGCTGTTGACCGAGTTGTACGGAAAAGATGTGTTGGATGAATATACGCTGGGCGAAACGCAGCGCATCCAATCGTACTGGAGAGTTACCTACACCAGATATTTGTTTGGTTATCCCACCGAAGACGAAATCCGGGTGCATTTTAATCTAAAAGGCGAATTGATCTTCTTAAAGGCTACCTATATGGGAAATTATCAGCATTTGGAAGATGAGATTTCCAAAGAGCACGTTGAGTATGCAGAAGAGCTTTTGCGCAGTTCCATTTCATCTTCATGGACTGTCGCCGACTATCACCGGCTGGTTTTGGATGCGGATGGCAATTGCTACGTAAAGCTATTAGCGGCTCGCAAAACGTGTGTCGTTACCGGTTCAGGTGCAGAATTCTACATCAACGTAAACTAACCCACCCCCATCCCCTCCCGCGCGGGAGGGGATCTTTTTGCCATTTCCGAAAATAAACCGATGTAAACTATGTAAAAATTCATGAAAAGTCTTGATTTTCAAGTTTGAATATGATAGAATAATATGAATAATCATAGCATTTCCCAAGGAGCATATCCATGTCCACATATATCGAAAAAACCAAAGCCCTGACCCTTCCGCTGCTTCCTCTGCGCGGGGCTGTGGCATTCCCCTCCATCCCCTTCGCCATCGAGGTCAACCGCCCCGAAGAGGTGGCGGCGCTGGAGGCTGCCAAGGCAAACGGAGGCGCCATCTTCCTCTTGGCATTCAAGACCCCCGAGGACGACGAGGAGGTCTGCGCCCGCACCCTCCATCGGGTGGGCGTTATGGCAAAGATCGAAAAATTTACCCGCCACTCGGGAGGTATCGTCCGCGCCAATCTGGATTGCCTTTGCCGCGGCGAGGTGGTCAGCGTCTCCGACTCCCCCGTGCTCACCGCCCGCGTGATCTGCAAGACCGTGAAGGTGGAGGCGGAGCCCGACGAGGAGCAGACCCTGCGCGCCGCCGTGCTGAAAAAGCTGGATCGCTTTATCGGTCAGATCCCCGAATTTAACAAAGACATCGAGAAAACCATCAAATCCGCCGACGATCCCGGTCAGCTGGCCGACTTCATCGCCGGCAGTCTCCTGCTTCGGCTGGAGCATAAGCAGCAGATCCTGGACGAGTTCGACCCCATCGAACGGCTGCGGATCTTGTCGGAGATCTTCGACGAGGAGCTTTTGATGCTGGCGGAGGAGATCAACATCCACAAGATGACCCGCGAGCGGATGGAAGCCAATCAGCGGGATTATTACCTGCGGGAGCAGATGAAGGTCATCCAGTCCGAGCTGGGCGAGGGCGGGGAAGACGACGATATTGCCGAATACCTCTTCAAGATCGGGCGGATCAAAGCGATGCCCGAGGAGATCCGCGAGAAGCTGGTGAAGGAGGTGCGCAAGCTGGAGAAGCTGCCCTTTGCCTCCCCCGAGAGCAACGTGATCCGTGGCTATCTGGACACCTGTCTGGAGCTGCCCTTCGGCAAAAAGACCGCTGACCGTGCCGACGTTGCCGCCGCCCGTAAGATCTTAGAGCGGGATCACGACGGTATGGAGAAGGTCAAGGAGCGCATTCTGGAATACATTGCCGTCCGCGCCAGAACCGAGGGCATCCGCAATCAGATCCTCTGTCTGGTGGGTGCGCCCGGCGTGGGTAAGACCTCGGTGGCGTCCTCTATCGCCACTGCTTTGAGGCGAAAATTTGTCCGCGTGTCGCTGGGCGGCGTGCGGGACGAGGCCGACATCCGTGGTCACCGTAAGACCTACGTGGCATCTATGCCCGGACGGATCATCGACGCCGTCGTGAAGGCGGAGTCGGAAAATCCGCTGATCCTGCTGGACGAGATCGACAAGCTGACCCGCGACTCCCACGGCGATCCCTCCGCTGCACTTCTCGAGGTGCTGGATCCCGATCAGAACAAGAATTTCCGTGATCATTTCTTAGAGTTCCCCTGGGATCTCTCGGATTGCATCTTTATTGCTACCGCAAACACTCTGGACACCGTCCCGAAGCCTCTTCTCGACCGAATGGAGATCATCGAGCTACCCAGCTATTCCCGCTCGGAGAAGCTGTCCATTGCGAAAAATCATCTGTTTCCCAAGCAGCTTTCCCGTCACGGACTTAGCAAAAAGCAGTTCAAGCTGACCGACGACACACTGCTGGAGGTCATCGACGGCTACACCCGCGAGGCGGGCGTGCGAAATCTGGAGCGGGAGCTGGCCGCTCTCTGCCGCAAGGCGGCGATGCGCCTTGCCGACGATCCCGAGGCGACGTCGGTGAAGATCAACAAGAAAAATCTTGCAGAATTCCTCGGTCCCCGCAAGGTGATCGACGATAAGCTTCCCGAAGCGGACACAGTGGGACTGGTGAACGGTCTTGCCTATACCGAGGCGGGCGGCGATCTGCTCCAAGTAGAAGCTCTGCCTCTGCCAGGCAGTGGAAAGCTGCAGCTCACCGGCTCGCTGGGCAAGGTGATGACCGAGTCCGCCGAGATCGCCAGGAGCGTGGTACGCGCCAGAGCCGATCGGTACGGCATCGATGCAGAGT
The DNA here is from genome assembly GCA_964519075.1 of uncultured Lachnospiraceae bacterium. GTDB lineage: Bacteria > Bacillota > Clostridia > Oscillospirales > CAG-272 > CAKSQF01. The sequence goes on along the minus strand of CAZFJJ010000113.1, from coordinate 1,834 downwards.
TCCATAAAAATACCGATCTGCACATCCATTTCCCTGAGGGCGCCATCCCCAAGGACGGCCCTTCTGCGGGCGTTACCATGGTGACGGTCATGATCTCCGCGCTGGCGAACGTTCCCGTGCGCCGCGACGTGGCGATGACCGGTGAGGTGAGCCTCAGAGGCAGAGTCATCGCCATTGGCGGGCTTCGCGAGAAGTCTATGGCGGCCTACAAGGCTGGTGTCAAGACTGTGCTGGTTCCTGCCGACAACAGACCCGATTACGAAAAACTGGATGCCTTCCTGAAGGAAGGCATGGAATACGTTTTCTGCGACAGCGTAGAGGACGTTCTGAAGGTTGCGCTGATCCTGCCTGCGGAAAAAACTATTTCAGTAGAGGAGAAGCCCATTCCCATGCCCATCGACCACAAGCGAGGAGGCCGACGCCGTGAAAGTCAATATCACTAAGACCGATCTGAAGATCACCGCGGGATTGCCCTCTCAGTTTCCCGCCGACCGCAAGCCCCAGATCGCCTTTTCGGGGCGTTCCAACGTAGGCAAAAGCTCGCTGATGAATGCACTCATCGGCAGAAAGAGTCTGGCGCGGGTCAGCTCCAGCCCCGGAAAGACCATCACGGTCAACTTCTACGAGGTGGATAAAGCCTTCTATCTGGTGGATCTCCCCGGCTACGGTTATGCCCGCCGCACTGCATCGGAGCAGGCGAAATGGTCAAAACTGGTAGACGGATACTTCACCGAGGGCGGCGAGCGGGTCACGGCAGTGGCACAGCTCATCGACCTGAAGGTGGGTGCTACCAAGGACGATCTGATGATGCTGGACTTCCTCAGACAGGCAGAGATCCCCTTCTTCGTGGTGGCCACCAAAGCAGATAAGCCCAACAAGACCGAGCGTGCCGCTATGCTGGATAAGCTCCGCGCGCTCCCTGTGCTGGAGGGCATCCCCATCCTGCCCTTTTCTGCCCAAAGCGGCGAAGGCAAAGAAGCGGTCGTTGCCGAGATCATGAAGGCAATGGATTGATTGTATACTGTTGCTTTTCGGCAAACCGAAAGCCACCGAATTTATTCTTTATTCTTAAATTAAATTTCCGAAGGAAATCGCACTATGCTTCACCCTCATTACTCTATCAACGACCTCGGTCACCTCTGTGTCGGCACGGTGGATACCGTTGCCCTTGCAAAGAAATACGGCACGCCGCTCTATGTCATCGACGAGAACGCCGTCCGCGCGCAGTGCAGACTGTATCAGTCCGCTATGAAGCGCTGTTTTGGCGCGGACGGTACCATCCATTACGCTTCCAAGGCACTTTCCTGCAAGGCCATTTACCGTATCCTGCGGGAAGAGGGCATCGGCGTGGATTTGGTGTCGCCGGGCGAGCTGTATACCGCCAAAGCGGCGGGTTTTGATCTGGCCGAGGCGTCCTTCCACGGCAACAACAAGACCGATCGCGAGATCGCGGACGCCATTGCCGACGGGATCGGCGAGTTTATGGTGGACTCCTTTGAGGAGCTGGAGGCCATCGACCGCATAGCGGGCGAGCGCGGCGTGATGCAGCGCATCATGCTCCGTCTGACCCCCAATATCGACGCTCACACTCAAAAAGCGATCCTGACCGGTCAGCTGGAGCCATCCAAGGGGGATGTGACCATCACGAAGGGACAGCGTCTGTCCTTTTTGGAACAGGATCATTTCAAGTATGACGAATTTTCCGTTTTGGATACGGTAATCCAGGGGAATGCCCGGCTGTACGAGATCATGAAAGAAAAAGAAGAGATCTATGCCAAAGAGGATTTCACGGAAGAAGACGGGATGCGGGCCAGTGAACTGGAGTCGGAATTCG
>CAZFJJ010000112.1:0-6644 GCA_964519075.1 uncultured Lachnospiraceae bacterium | reverse complement strand
TCGTCACCACCGTTGATCGCGATACGCTCACCGATCCCGATCTGTCCGAGGATGAGATCGCGTTTATCCAAACGATTTGGTCGATTAAAAAGGATACCGCGCAGGAAGGAATGACGATCAACAACATTCGCATCGGTGATTTTCTCTACCGGACGGACGATTTCTTCGTCGGCACCTACTTCGGCTTTGAGGACAAAGAAAACGGAGTGGTGCTCACCAGTTTCCCGGGGTCGCTGGAGTCCTATGTTCTGGGTGGGTACAACTTCAAAGTACGGCTATGTTGCTATCCTTTGAGCGTGTTTTTCAAAGACGGAAGCCACTATTTCCTGCGCGACGCATACACTAAGGGTGTTATCAACGACGATCAGTTGAAAGCTATTTGGGAAGCCTTCGAGGCGGCTCATTCCGCATGATACGAGTCATCGAATACGGTTAATTCCCCTTTCCCACCCGGGAAAGGGGAGTTTTTTGATTGCAATCGGTGAAAACTTTATCCTCGATTTTTCCGCAAATTGATTGACAAATCGGGATTAGTATGGTACAATAAGCTGATTAAAAATTCCTTAAAGGAGGACGCATCATGAGCTATACTCCCCTTGCCGACGCACTGCGTCCCACCTCCTTCGAGGACATGGTGGGACAGACCCACCTCTTCGGCAAAAACGGCGCCGTCCGCCGTATGGTGGAGCAGGGATACCTACCCAACATGGTCTTCTTCGGCCCTCCCGGAACGGGCAAGACCACCGCTGCGGGCATTCTGGCCGAGGGATCGGGAAAAACCATCCGCCGCCTCAACGCCACCACAGACTCCCTTGCCGACGTAAAGGCGGTCTGCTCCGAGACCGCTACCCTCTTCGGCTCGGGCGGCATCCTGCTCTATCTGGACGAGATCCAGTATTTCAACAAAAAGCAGCAGCAATCCCTCCTCTCCTATCTGGAGGACGGACGGATCACGCTGATCGCCTCCACTACCGAAAATCCCTATCTGTACGTATACAACGCCATCCTCTCCCGCTCGGCGGTCTACGAGTTCAAGGCGGTTTCTGCAAAGGAACTGCTCCCTGCCTTAGAGCGAGGGCTGGCCTATCTCAATAAAACCCAAGCGAGCGACAAAAAAGCCTCCGAGGATGCTCTCATGGCCATCGCCTCTGCGGCATCGGGCGACGTGCGCCGCTCCCTGAATCTGCTGGAAAACGCCTACTTCGCCACCGACGGCGACCTCACCCCCGACTCCCTGAAGGAGCTGGGACAGGTGACGGGCGGCAATTTCGACAAGGACGGTACGGTGCATTACGACCTCTTGTCGGCTCTGCAAAAGTCGATCCGCGGCAGCGATCCCGACGCGGCGATCTTCTATCTCGCCCGCCTTCTCACCGGCGGCGACCTCATCGGCGCCTGCCGACGGCTGTCGGTAATCGCCTCCGAGGACATCGGACTTGCCTACCCTCAAGCCGCCGCCATTACCGAAGCCTGCGTATCCGCCGCCTTCCGCGTGGGACTGCCCGAGGCTTCCCTCCCCCTCTCCCACGCCGTGGTGATGCTGGCGACCGCACCCAAATCCAACGCCGCCCATGTCGCCTACGAGAAAGCCGCCGCCGACGTCGCCGCAGGCCGTGGACAGAACATCCCCACACACCTGCGCCAGACCACGCAGTTCGACGGCTACCAATACCCCCACGACTTTCCGAACCACTATGTGGAGCAACAATACCTCCCCGACGATCTGAAAAACGTCCGCTACTACACCCCCGGCGAAAACAAGACCGAGCAAGCCGCCGCCGCTTACTGGAAGGGGATTAAGGAAAAAAATAAATAAAATGCCTCCGGCGGCCAAGAACCTTTTGGAAAAAAGGTTCTCGGATCTCCCAAAACTTCTAAAAAAGCCCGCAAATGCTTGCGGGCTGAGAACCACGCAACACCTCGTAGGGCGGGGGCTTGCTCCCGCCGTCAAACGATTCGCACCAACCGCACCTCCGTGCAAACCATTCAAACGGGCGGATATGGAATCCGCTCCTACAGGGTTGCCCCCATTGTACCGCACCGACGCGCGCCGTCGTGCAAATATATTCCCCGAAAGGAGTATCCCCATGAAACAAAGATGGACTCCCGAGCAAGCCCGGGAATGGTGGAACGCCCGCCCCTGGCTTGTGGGATGTAATTTCGTACCCTCTCAGACCCCCGTCCTCTCCATGTGGAAGGACGACACGCTGGAGGAGATGCTCTCCACCCTAGAGAGCGAGATGGCGCTTGCCGCCTCCATCGGCTTCAACACCGTCCGCATTTGGTTTCCCTTCAACAGCTGGTATCACGAGCGTGAGATCTGCCTCGACCGCATCGACCGCGTGCTGGGACTGTTCGCCAAGCACGGACTGTCGGTCATGCCCGTCCTGTACAACGACTGCGTGTCCTTCGGCAAGCCCGAAAAGGTGGTCATCCACAAGCCCGCCCCCGGTCACGGTCATTACGACAAGGGCTACCACGGCGGTCACAAGAACAGCCCTCACATCGTGCCCCCCAAGGACGCCAAGGGCTGGATCCTCTGGGACGAGGAGGAATACCGCCCCATCTGCGAGCAGTACCTCTACGATCTCTTCACCCGCTTCGGCAAGGACGAGCGCATCGTGATGTGGGATATGTGGAACGAGCCGGGCAACAGCAAGCGAGGCGACATGAGCATTCCCTATCTGAGGCGCGCCTTCGAGATCGCCCGTGAGTGCGATCCCATCCAGCCGCTCACCGCAGGCGTCTGGACCTATCCCGACACCTACGGCGTGGATCCCGACGTGGACGTATCCCCCATTCAGCGGGTGGCGCTGGATCTGTCGGACATCGTGTCCTTCCACGATTACGAGCCTTTTTGGAAGGTCAAGAACATCGTGAAGAAGCTGGAGGAGGAAGGCCGTCCCATGGCCAACACCGAATGGCTCCACCGCATCTGGGACAACAACCTGATCGATCAGCTGCCCCTCTACCATGAAAAGAAGATTGCCAGCTACAACTGGGGTCTGGTAGCGGGCTTCTCCCAGCATTATCTCCCTTGGGAGTGGCTCAAAGCCTCCCGTCCCGATCTGGATTACAGCAAGTGGCAGCACGACCTCTTCCATGAGGATCACACGCCCTATGATCCCGAGGAGATTGAGCTGATTCAGAAGCTTGCTAAGGGCGAGTGACAACGCTCTACCCCAAGCCTCCCTCCCGGAGGGAGCCTATAATGCGAACACTTCGTCTCATCCTTGCTTCTATGTAAACCATACAACCGGGAGGAGTAAGCCCCTCCCCTACGGAGTTCGTGCGAACGTCTATTCTAATCCCCACGTCCTAATCCTCTTCAAACGTTTTTGAGGAGGTTAAGAGTTGACTTCGTCAACTCTGGGGGACTTTTTTCAAAAAGTCCCTCCAATAGAAATCAAAAAATATTTTCCATTTTGGAGGCAATTATGAACTATTTACAGGAACGAATCGAGCAAGTGCTTGGTTGGGTTCACCAACGTACCGTAATGGATCACGTAAGAGTGGAAAACATCTCCTACGTTCCTTGCGATTACAAGGGTGCGGGACACACCGCTCCCACGGAAGGCTGGAAGCCCCAGACCTCCCGCGAGGAGCTGGCAGCAAGCATCCCTGCAGGCGGCTCCAAGACCGCCTACGGCGAGTACCACGCTTGGTTCAAGGCAACCGTCACCATCCCCGAGTCCATGAAGGGCAAGGACGTAGAGCTGATGGTACACTCCCCCCGCCACGCCAACCCTCAGTACATCGTCTACATCGACGGCAAGATCGTACAGGGCGTGGACGGCAACCACCAGTCCTTCCCCATCGACTCTACCGTGGACTCCTTCGAGCTGACCGTTTACGGCTTCTCAGGCAGACCTGCCGATCTTTATCTCAGCGCTGATCTTCAGCTCATCGACAAGGATACCCGCGCGCTGTACTACGATCTGAAGGTGCCCTACGACGTAATGCGCTTCCTACCCTTCGAAGGCAAGGAATACTGCATCATCCGCACCGCGCTGAACGAGACCATCAACCTGATCGACTTCCGCGAGAGAGGCTCCGAGGCCTATCACGCCAGCGTCAAAGCTGCGCTGGACTACATCCGCAGCGAATTCTACGAGAAGAAGTGCGGCGAGCAGATGGCAAACGTGGTCTGCATCGGTCACTCCCACATCGACACCGCGTGGCTCTGGCCCTTCCGCCAGACCGAGGAAAAGTGCCAGCGCACCTTCTCCACCGCGGTCAACATGATGAAGGAGTTCCCCGAGTATAAGTTCATCACCTCCCAGCCCCAGCAGTTCAAGTACATCAAGGAGCTGGAGCCCGAGCTGTTCGAGGACGTGAAGAAGATGGTCGAGTCGGGCAACTGGGAGATCGAGGGTGCAATGTGGGTCGAACCGGACTGTAACCTCTCCTCCGGCGAGTCCCTCTGCCGTCAGCTGCTCCACGGCAAGCGCTTCATGAAGAACGAGTTCGGCGTGGACTCCAAGATCCTGTGGCTCCCCGACGTATTCGGCTACTCCGCAGCACTTCCTCAGATCCTGAAGAAGGCAGGCGTTACCCGCTTCGTTACCTCCAAGATCTCCTGGAACGAGACCAACACCCTTCCCTGCGACGTCTTCATGTGGCAGGGCATCGACGGCACCGAGATCCTCTCCTACTTCCTCACCGCACAGGATTACGATCCCCGTGAAAAGCTCCGCAACGGTACCACCTACAACGGTGATATCAACGCCCGTCAGATCCGCGGCACTTGGGAGCGCTTCCAGCAGAAGGAGCTGTCGAACGAGGTCGTGAACACCTTCGGCTACGGCGACGGCGGCGGCGGACCTACCCGTCAGATGATGGAAATGGGTCGCCGTCTGGAAAAGGGCATCCCCGGCTGTCCCACCGTCACCTTCGAGAAGGCAGGCGATTTCTTAGACCGCATGGAAGAATCGGTCAAGGACAACCGCTTTACGCCGAGGTGGGTTGGCGAGCTGTATCTGGAATACCACCGCGGCACCTACACCTCCATCGCAAAGAACAAGAGAAACAACAGAAAGTCCGAGTTCCTGTACGAGAACACCGAGGCGGCTTCCTTGATGAGCAAGATCCTCACCGGCACCGAGTACCCCAAGGCAATGCTCAGCAATGGCTGGGAGAAGATCCTCCTCTGCCAGTTCCACGACGTTATCCCCGGCTCCTCCATCAAGGAAGTGTACGATGATTCCGACATCATCTACGCCGACATCATGGGCAAGGCAAACGACGCCAAGTCTGCAGCCGAGGCTTCCATTGCCGCAAATATCACCACCGACGGCGGTCTGCTGGTCTTCAACCCCAACTCCTTTACCTCCTCCGGTCTGGTTGAGACCGATAAGGGCAAGGTTTGGGTCGAGAACATCCCCGCCAAGGGCTACAAAGTAGTAGACGTTCCCACCGTTGCAGACGGCGTTGTGGCTTGCATGGACTGCCGCAAGATCGAGAACGACGCACTCTCTGTGAAGTTCGACGACAACTGGAACATCGTCAGCATCTACGACAAGAAGGCCGACCGCGAGGTGGTCAAGTCGGGCGAGGTGGCAAACCTGCTCACCGCATACGAGGACATTCCTCGCGCATGGGACGCTTGGGAAATCACCAACTACTACACCGAGAAGTCCTGGGATCTGAACGAGGTTTCCTCGGTGAAGGTCATCCGCGACGGCGAGACTGCAGGCTTCGAGATCACCCGTCCCTTCCAGAAGTCCACCGTTACCCAGCGCATCACCCTGGACGCCCACACCGGCAAGATCGACTTCGACAACACCATCGACTGGAAGAACGACCACATCCTCTTGAAGACCGCATTCCCCACCGACATCACCTCCGAGAAGGCCACCTACGACATCCAGTACGGTACCGTAGAGCGTCCCACTCACTACAACACCTCTTGGGAGCAGGCAAAGTTCGAGGTCTGCGCCCACAAGTTCGCCGATCTGTCCGAGTACAACTACGGCGTTTCTATCCTGAACGACTGCAAGTACGGTCACGACATCCACGGCGGCGTGATCCGTCTGACCCTTCTGAAGTCCGCAACCTCCCCCAACCCTGCCGCTGACAAGGAAGTGCACCGCTTCACCTACTCCATCTATCCTCACGCAGGCGACTACCGCTCCGCAGGTACCGTGCAGATGGCGTATCAGCTGAACAACCCCATGAGTGCAACTCCCGTTGCAGCCAACAAAGGTGCGCTCTCTGACAGCTACTCCATGGTTTCGGTCAACCGTGAGAACGTCTTCATCGAGTCCATCAAGGAGGCTGAGGACAGCGACGCCATCATCGTCCGTCTGTACGACGCCTTCGACACCACCACCAAGGCTACAGTGAACTTCGGCTTCGACGTTGCCAAGGTAGAGACCGCTACGATTCTGGAAGAAGCAGAGGCTGAGCTTCCCGTAAACGGCAATTCCGTTACCCTCACCGTCAAGCCCTTCGAGATCATTACGCTGAAGGTGACGAGAAAGTAAAAACGTGGGGACTTTTTGTAAAGAAGCAAAGCAGTTTTGCAACGCAAAACTGCCGTAGATGCGCCCTTAGGCGCATCTGCCCCCAAAAAACTTTTAATAAAGTGGGACCTGTCGCAAGTGGAAGTTTTTCCTATTTGCGACAGCTTTTTTAAGAAAACG
>CAZFJJ010000111.1:0-6712 GCA_964519075.1 uncultured Lachnospiraceae bacterium | reverse complement strand
GAGCTGCGATAATGGTTGCGGATATACAGTACGGCTTCTTGAATCAGCGAATGGGCTTTGCTCTCTCCCGCATCGGACGCGGCGCCAACCTCGTTGCCATTTCGCAGCAACAGGACGCACAGTTGAATGATCCCCGCCATAATATACTGATCCCTGCCGTATTCATCGCTGTTATACTCATCGTGCAGACGGTCGAAGATCGGCTTTACCTGTTGGGACAGCCCGTACAAAGGCTGTTGGAGCGTACACAGACGGGTACGAACCTCCGCGGGCAGGATCAGGTCGGAGAATTTGATATTGTATATGACCAGCGGATCGTCAGGCGATACGTTTTGGTAGCAATGAAAATCCACGGGCGACAGCAGAGCGGCAGTGCCGGGGACGGCATCGTATGCCTTGCCGTTGATGATCTGGACGGCGTGCCCTTTGTAAACGTATTCAAACTCATAAAAATCATGCCAATGGAGAGGGTAGTCCTCGGGCACGTAATGGGTGATAATATCAAAAAACATATCCCGGTCGAAATATTTGGAGCTGGTGAGTTTGAGGGGCGCATTCGAGTCCATATATACCTCGCAAAAATAATTGATGCTCTTATTATAGAATATTCGATTGGTAAAATCAATTGGAAAATCGACCAATTTCGACGATAGTATAAGTTTTTTTGAAATTTTTTACAAAAATATCACCGTTCGTTACGAACGTGGAGCGCCGCAGGACTTCAGGCATACCGATCACCGCCGCTTTTTACGGCCGCGTACCCTATTATAGCGAAAACGGCCTTGACGTTCAATAGCAAAAACACGGGAACATTTGAAAAAAACTACGATTTCGCTCCATCTGCAGCTGTCGTCCGCCACCGATTCGGTTGTGCAATCTGCTCAAAAATCGCCGCCGTTTTTGCACACCTCGACGATTTTTTTTGGATTGCCCCGAAACGGTTGACAGTTTGCGCTCGGTTTTGTTATAATGTCCGTAGAAAAATAAAAAACCTGCCCGATGCGGCAGGAGTACGGAGGTATCCTATGAACATTCCAAGACCCGAATATCCCCGCCCTCAGCTGGTGCGTGAGCCCTGGGTCAACCTCAACGGCAAGTGGGAGTTTGAGATCGACAACGCAATGGTAGGCTTTGCCAAGAAGTATTACGAGCGCGAGCATCTGGACGGCGAGATCACCGTCCCCTTCTGCCCCGAGAGCGTCCTCTCCGGCATCGGCAACGTAGACTACATGAACTGCGTATGGTACAAGCGTGAGCTGGACATCCCCGCCGACTGGAAGGGCAAGACAGTTCTCGTTCACTTCGGCGCGGTAGACTACTTTGCCCGCGTTTGGGTAAACGGCAGGTTCGTGGGCGAGCACCGCGGCGGCTATACCCCCTTCTCGGTGGACGTCACCGACGCGCTGAAGGAAGAGGGCAACTCCATCGTGCTGTGCGCCGAGGACGACACCAAGGGCGGCCACCAGCCCGTGGGCAAGCAGTCCCAGTGGTACTACTCCGCAGGCTGCTCTTACACCCGTACCACCGGCATCTGGCAGACCGTCTTTATGGAAGCGGTGGATCGCTACTACGTGAAGAACTTCAAGGTGGTCACCGACATCGAAAACGTCTCCGCAGAGCTGACCGTTCAGCTGAACAATTATGCGGTCGGCTGCAGAATCACCGCCGAGGCATCCTACGGAGGCGTACCCATGGGCATCGGCTCCACCGTAGTCAACGCCATGAACGCGGTCATCACTCTTCCCTTGATGGAAAAGCATCTGTGGGAGGTGGGCGACGGTAAGCTCTACGATCTGAAGCTCACCGTAGAAAAGGACGGCGTGATCTACGACACCGTCACCTCCTACTTTGGTCTGCGCTCGGTTGCGCTGACCAACCGCAAGTTCCTGATCAACGGCAGAAGCGTATTCGGCCGCTGGGTACTGGATCAGGGCTTCTATCCCGACGGCATCTACACCGCTCCCACCGACGAGGCGCTGAAAAAGGACATCGAGCTTTCCATGCAGCTGGGCTTCAACGGCGCACGTCTGCATCAGAAGATCTTCGAGCCCCGCTTCCTCTACTGGGCGGACGTTCTGGGCTATCTGGTCTGGGGTGAGCACGGCAACTGGGGCATCAAGATCTGGGATACCGCAGAGATCCGCAACTGGCTCCCCGAGTGGATGGAAAGCGTGGAGCGCGACTTCAACCATCCTTCTCTCATCGGCTGGTGTCCCTTCAACGAGACCTGGGACAACGAGGGCAGACGGCAGTCCGACGACCTCATCAAGCTGACCTGGCAGGTCACCAAGGCCATCGACCCCACCCGTCCGGTCATCGACACCTCGGGCAACTTCCACGTTGGTCCTTACACCGACATTTACGACATCCACGACTACGATCAGAACGTAGAGTCCTATACCGAGCGCATCGGCAAGGGCGTCTTCGAGACCTTTAAGGATCGTCAGAAGTGGTACGGACAGCCCTTCTTCGTATCGGAATACGGCGGAATCGGCTGGTCGCTGGGTAGCGGCGCATGGGGCTACGGCAACGCCCCCAAGACCGAGGAAGAGTTCATCGCGCGCTACAAGGGGCTTACCGAAGCCATGCTGAACAATCCCGATTGCTGTGCATTCTGCTACACCCAGCTGTACGACGTGGAGCAGGAGCAGAACGGTCTGATGTCCTACGGACGTGAGTTCAAGTTTGATCCCAAGATCTTCTACGACATCAACACGCAGAAGGCGGCTATCGAGGAGTAAGGGGAACGGCTTAGGGGAACTTCTTGTAAGAAGTTCCCCTAAAACCCCTCAAGAACTTTTTAATAAGGCCGACGAATTCTCGTCGGCCATTTTTGAAGCCATCCATAGCAATAGCAAATTGCTTTACAAAATTATCCATCTGTGATATAATACTTTTACTATAATAGACGAAGGCGGTATTATTATGAAAGTCAATGAAATCATCACAGAAATCAGAGCGAAAAACCATCTTACCCAAGATGCATTTGCCGAAAGGCTTTTTGTAACACGGCAGGCGGTCTCCCGTTGGGAAAACGGCGAATCTATCCCCAACGTAGACACTCTGAAGCTGATCGCCGAGAAATTCGGAATATCTTTGGACACACTTCTCGGCGTAGAACGGAACACCATTTGTCAGTGCTGCACCTACCCACTTCGCAACATCTATGAACTCGGCACCAACGAGGACGGCACTCTTAGCATCGATTATTGCATCTATTGCTACAAGGACGGAAAGTGGGTAGATCCTAATTATACAGTGCAAGACGTAATAGACTATACGATTCCGTTTATGACCTCCCCGTCTATGAGCGCCGAGGTGGCACGAGCGTACTTAGAAGATCTCGTTCCCACACTGAAACGTTGGAAACGGTAAATTGCACCCTTTGGGCCATCTCCGTAGGGGGCGGCGCCCTCGACGACCCGTGATCCTCCTCCACCGCACCCGTAGGGCGGGGGCTTGCTCCCGCCGCCTGCTCGGCTCACACGAAAGAATGGCTCGGTGTGAATCGTTCGTAGCGGGCGTTCAAAGAACGCCCTACGGAAAAGGCTAAACTCCCGACCGAAAGGTCGGGAGTTTAAACTGATTGCCGTTTTGCGTCAACTTGCAAGCTGCAACTTCCCTTGACTTTCTGAACTTTGTGTGAATTTTCAAAAACACCTTGATTTCTTGGCGATTTTGTGTCATAATGAAGGTGGAAAGAATCAAAACAACGAGAATTTGCAAACGATCGCCTTCGGGCGGTCTCGAAAGGATATTTATGAAAAAATTACTCTCCATCCTGCTTCTGGTCGGCTTGCTTCTGGCCGCCGTTTCCTGCTCCTCTGCAGAGCCTGCCGGTGACGGTGCCAACGCGGGCGGCACTACTACCACCGACTCCACCACCTCCACCCCCAAGTACGACGACGATCATCTGATGACCAACGAGGACTATCAGTTTGACCTGACCCAGTACGCCACCGTCCCCGCGCTGTCCGATATTAAGATATCGGCGCAGGAGCTGAATGAGAATTGGCTGATGGAGGAGCAGTTGGCGAAGGAATACTTTGCCGAATATCAAGATACCGAGGAGGGCTATGCCGCGCAGGACGGCGATCTGGTCAACATCCACTACAAAGGCTATGCGGCCGATGCAAGCGTGGAGATCACCGAAGATACGATTGCCAATATGACCAATATCTCTTACGACGACGAAGGGAATTTGGAGGAGGGCTACGATTTGGTTCTGGGCTCCGGTTCTTTCATCGGCGCTTACGAAAGCACGACCAATCCCGAGAAGAATAATCCCGGCTTTGAGGAGCAGCTCGTCGGTATGAAGGCGGGCGAGACTCGTACTATTACGGTAACCTTCCCTGATGGTTACAGCAACTCTGAGGAGCTGCAGGGCGTGGTCGTTAAGTTTGACGTGACGGTAAACGTTATTCAGCAGGTCATCCTTCCCGAGCTGACCGATGAGATGGTTGCCGAATATACCTCTGAGCAGTTCACCGATTATGCTTCCTTCAAGGAATACGTTTTGCGTTACTATACCGCCCAGATGGCGTACGACGCCATCATAGAGGGCTCCGTCTTCTCCGGCTATCCGGAGGATCTGGTGGATCAGTATATCACGGAATACGTATACGACTATATCGACTATATCTACGGCGACGAGGAGCTGACCGATGACGAGATCAAGGTCGTTTTCGACGAGCAGTATGCCGATGCGAGGACCAACGCGGAAAACACCGTTGAAAATCGCATCATACTGGAGACGCTATTCGACAGATTGAACATCACTCTCACGTACGCCGAGTACAAGGCGGAGCTTACCTCTGAATTTGAGACCTACTATTTCTATTACTATTACTATTACGGCTTGACCTCCGAGGAAGACGTAGAGGCTTATTTCGGTGAGGATCAATTGGTTTTGCAATTCAAGTACAGCAAGATGCTGGATACCCTTCCCGACCATGTGACCGTTGAATAATTCAACGATAAATCGCAAAAACGCGGCAAGTATTGTCTGCCGCGTTTTTGGGCTTTATAATAAATGTTGGGGTAAAGAGCCACGAAAAGATACTGCCGGAAACCGTAAGGCTTCCGGCAGTTTTCGATCATCAGACTCAGATCTGTTCCCGCAATATCTCCACCGCCATTCGTTGGGCGGCAAATCCGTCGCCGTAGCGGGTGGAGGGGATACGCAGCCCCGACCGAGCAGCTTCGTCCGTCAGCAGTCGCACCGCTTGGGTGACCAGCGTCGCGGGATCGCTCCCGATGATCCGCAAGGACGGCGCGTCGCCCCGCTCGCTTATCTCCCGCAAAACCAGCGTGGGGACGCCCAGAAACGCCGCTTCCTCCTGCAGACCGCCGCTGTCGGTGAGCAGAAGGGTCAGCCGCGGCAGAAGATGGGCGCAGACCGGGTAAGAAAGCGGTGGCAGGATGCCAACGCGTGGATGGGAGAGCCTTGCTGGCAGTGCGGGAGAGGGATGTGCAGGAAAAAGGACGGTGCAATCGGGGACGGCGTCGGCGATCTGTTTCAGCGCAGCAAGAATAGACGGAAGAAGGCGGGCGTTCTCCCTGCGATGGAGGGTGCAGAGGACGAGTCTCCCCTCAGCGTCGGGCAGAGCTGGCACAGGGCGGGTGAGGATCAGCCGAAGTCCGTCCAGCCCGCTATTGCCGGTGACGGCGATCCGTCCGGTGACCCGCTCGGTACGGAGCGCATCGGCATCGGTCTCAGTGGGGCAAAGGTGGAGATCGGCGATCGGCGCGATCATCCGTCGGTGCACCTCCTCGGGGAAGGGTGTTTTCGCAAAGGTACGGAGTCCTGCTTCCACATGAACGAGAGGGAAGCGGCAGTAAAACGCGGCCAGCGCACCCCCGAGGGCGGTGGTGGTGTCGCCCTGCACGATCACTCCGTTGGGGGCAAGGTCGGCAATCAGCGGCGGGAGGGCGCGGAGCATCTCGGTAAGCAGTGCTTCGGGCGAGCGTCCCGGGCGGAAGGGGAGAGGCGCGTAGCGGGGGGTCTCTCCGAAGGCGGCAAGCGTGTCGGTGAGCAGCTCCCCGTGCTGTCCCACGGCAAGAAAAGCGGTGTCCGCGCCGTGCTCCCGCAGAGCCGCTGCCACGGGCGCGAGCTTGATGACCTCGGGACGAGTGCCGACGATGAGGATGTAAGTGGGCATGGAATGATTTGTGGGGAAACTTTTTTCGAAAAGCTTCCCCACACCCTTTCAAAAACTTGCAGAAAATGACGGAAAATGATTGCCGTTCAAGTGTTTGAACGGTCTACGCCGAGGTGGGGTGGTGTGAGGTGTTTCACGGTAGGGGAGATCCCTCCCCTACAATGGTGTTTCGGTTATTCTCCGTAGGGGAGGCGTTTCGCCTCCCGTCGCCCCGTATAAATATATGCGCGGGATTTTCGGAATTTTCCCGAAAGCTCTTGTAAATCCCGCCGATTTGTGCTAAACTAAAATAAGCTACAATGGGGAGGTCTGTTATGGCAGAAGATAAGCGTTATAAAAAATTGGTAGGCAATACTGCCATCATCGGACTGGGTCAGCTGGGCTCCAAGGTGCTGGTCTACCTGCTGGTGCGTCTGTATACCGCGGTGATGTCCACCGAGGAGTATTCCATTGCCTCCAATCTGACCGAAACGGCCACCCTTCTGATCCCGCTCCTGTCGCTGGGCATCGGCGAGGCGGTCTTCCGCTTCGGTATGGATCAGAGCTACAAG
>CAZFJJ010000110.1:0-6714 GCA_964519075.1 uncultured Lachnospiraceae bacterium | reverse complement strand
CGCATCCACCTCATAAAACACCTTTGGGGCACCTGCTCTATCGCAGGTGCCCCAACCGAGGAGTTTTTTTGGGGGGGGGTTAACTGAGCGTAAGCGAATCTCTTTGGAGGAAATCTTCCGCCATAGTCACACCTGCCAGCGGAAGCGTCACGGATGCGCCGCACTCCTCGCACCAGACGGTGAGCTCTCCGTCGTGGAGGCGGAACTGATAGTCGGCAATGGCGTTGTTCTGACAGTTGCAGGTGATCTTACCCTCGTCGTCCAGCTCGCGCAGGGCGTAGCGCACGATGTCTGCTACCTGAGGGTCCTGCTCGCGGGCTTCCAGCATTTCGTCGCCGGCGTGGAGCTGCTCGATGTCCTCAAGGCCCGCGTCCCGCATCAGGGCAAGCAGCTGATCGTCGGCCTCCTGAATGGCGTCCTGCACGGCGTCCTTTTCGCCGATGAAGCAGAGATCCAGCCCGGTGTAGGGGCAGGGGATCCGCAGTACGCCGCCTCTGCCCGAGAAGTGATTCTGCCCCAGCAGGAAGACGTGGGGCTTGGCGCAGACGATACAGGGAACGGCTATGCGCAGCTTGCCGTCGGACTGTCGCTCCAGCGGCAGCTCGCTTTCGCCGCAGGCACATTTGAGCTTCAGAAGGTCTCCGGTCAGCGAGAAGACGCCGGGCACGCTCAGCACGCCCGCGCCGCAGCGGGGGCAACGGTAAGCGACAATGGGTTCGTTGGAGATGGGTCTCATAGTGATTCCTCTTCGTCGTCGGGCGCGCCGTTGATCACCACGTAAGGCGGCTTCTGCAGTCCTTCGGTCACTTCGAAGGGCTTGGCGTCGTCCATGTCGTATTCGGTCATGGGAATATCCGACAGATAAACGGTCAGATACTCGTAGGGGTTAGTAAGGTCGATGGTGCCGGTGCCGGCGTAGTAGATCATCAGCTCCAGCTCGGTGACGTCGGTGTAGTCGATGCCCGAGAAGGTGAGACGGCGGTAGGTATAGGTGAAGCGCTCGGTGGCGGTGAAGCTGTAATCGGTGTAATAGTTGGTGCCGTCGTAGATGGCGTAAATGAAGGGCTCGCCCACGGGCTCCGACTCCAGACCGTAGGTCTTCATCAGCTCCTCCATGCCCTCGTCGTTGAGGCGGATGGTGATCTGCAGCTCGCCTGCGGTGGGAATGTAGACGGGGTTTGAGGTGTGGAACTGTCCGTAGTGGATGTAGGCTTTCTTGTCCTCCGCGCCGGTTCCGTCGCCCGAGTAGGAGTTCTCACGGCAGGAGAAGGTGTCGTAGCTGTAGGTGAAGTTTTCCCGGGTGTCCTCGTTATAGACGAAATAGCTGCTTGCCTGTGTGTAAGCAAAGTGCTCCCACTCCCGCTCGTCGTCGGCCTTCCAGAGGTCGTAGGCCTGCAGCGTATCCTCGGTCCACAGGAAGCCCTTGGCTTCCTCGGGATCCTCCTTGGCGCACATTCGGAAGATCAGCAGGCCGTAAACGGCGACTACTACCAAAATGATCAGATATTTGAAAATATTATAGACGACGCCGTGTTTTTTCTTCGGTTCGTAAGGATCGTATTCGGTTTGCAACGGTATATCCTCGCTTTCGTAGAGTACCCTTTATTCTACCACAGTTTCGCCGTTTTTTCAATATCTTTTCCTGTCTTTTTCCGAAAAGAAAGGGTAAACTCTGTAAAATTATTTTGAATGAAGAGGCAAAAACTTGCCCGCAGGGGCTTGACAAGCGCGCCGCTTTGTGCTACACTTATGTAGACCGAAGATCACGTTGGAGCGTGGAAGTCTCAAAGCGAGCCGGGAGGGTGGGAGCCGGCAGACCGAAGCGGGCACTCCGCTGGGACGTGGGAGGTTTTAACCAAACAGCATTGTCCGTGCAAAAGCGCGGGACTTTCGTCCCGAAACAAGGTGGCACCGCGGATCACTCCGTCCTTGACAATCGTCAGGGGCGATTTTTGTTTTGTACGGCATTTTACGAAAGAAGGTATTTATTATGGAAAACAATCAGACCGAAGCTAAAAAGGTCATTTTCTCGGGCGTTCAGCCCAGCGGACTCTTGACCATCGGCAACTATCTGGGCGCCATCAAGAACTGGGTCTCGCTGGCTGACGACTACGACTGCATCTACTGCGTGGTGGATATGCACGCCATTACCGTCCGTCAAGTGCCAGCCGAGCTGCGCCGCCGCACCTACGAGACCCTGGCGGTCTATATCGCCGCGGGCATTGATCCCGAAAAGTCCACGCTGTTCGTTCAGTCCCACAATCCCGCCCACGCGGAGCTGGGCTGGGTGCTGGACTGCTACACCCAGTTCGGTGAGCTCTCCCGCATGACTCAGTTCAAGGACAAATCCCAAAAGCACGCCGACAACATCAACGCGGGTCTGTTTACCTATCCCTCGCTGATGGCGGCTGACATTCTGCTCTACCAGACCGATCTGGTGCCGGTGGGCGTGGATCAGAAGCAGCACATCGAGCTGGCGCGGAACATCGCCGAGCGCTTCAACGGCATCTACGGCAATACCTTTAAGATCCCCGAGGGCTTCATTCCCAAGACCGGCGCCAAGATCATGTCGCTGACCGATCCCACCCGCAAGATGAGCAAGTCTGACGAAAACCCGGGCGGCTACGTTGCGATCCTGGACAAGAAGGACGACATCATCCGCAAGTTCAAGCGTGCGGTCACCGATTCCGACACCGTGGTGCGCTTTGCCGAGGGTAAGGACGGCATCAACAATCTGATGAACATCTACGCCTGCTTCACCGGCAAGAGCCACGCCGAGATCGAAGCAGAGTTTGCAGGTAAGGGCTACGGCGACTTCAAGCTGGCGGTTGGCGAGACGGTTGCCGACAAGCTTGCACCCGTGCAGGCGGAGTTTGACCGTCTGATGGCAGACAAGGCCTATCTGGAGTCGATCATGAAGCACGGCGCGGAGGTTGCCGCCTACCGCTCCGGGAAGACCATGCGTAAAGTCTACAAGAAGCTGGGATTCGTACAGGTATAAGCGATGGAGAATATTCTTCTGTTCCTTGGTGCCGTCGGAAGCTTTCTGAAGGCACACGCGATGGTTGTACTGACCCTCGTGGGCGGGATGAATCTGATCGCCTTCGTAATGTACGGCCTGGACAAACGCTACGCCGAGCGGAAGGATTGGCGCGTTCCAGAAGCCAATCTGCTGACGGTTGCCGCACTATACGGTGCGCTGGGTGCGTTTCTGGCCATGCAGCTCTTCCGCCACAAGACCAAGCATCGCAAGTTCACCATTACCGTTCCGCTCCTCTTGATTTTGCAGATCGCCTTCGCGGTTGTCGTGACGGTGGTGTAATCGAACACGAACAACCCCTCTTCGGATAAAGAGGGGTTGTTTTGTATGAGCGAAGGGTAAGACCCCAACGGCGGGGGAGCTTATTAATGTTTCGCTAAAATTCTCGGCGGAGTCCAAATTCCTTAATCCCGATCGGGGTGGTACTTCTTCTTCACCTGCTCGCGGTAGATAGCGTTGATTAGGAAATACAAGATAAACAATCCGATCACCACCAGCGCTACCACCACGAAGCGGCTGCTGCTGAGATAGGCAGTGATCTGGGAAATGCGATATTCGGTGCCGCTGCGGACGATGTTGCTCCGTACGATAAGATCGGTCTCGCCCAGCAGCTTGCCGTCCAGCCAGACCGAAACGGTGCCCACCTTGTCCCCCTCCTCCACGGGAGCCTCCAGCGCGTCCACCGTCAGCTCGATCTTCCGCTGGATGCGGGACAGATCCAGTGACTTGGGGAGATAGCACTCTACCGTTTCCTTGGCAAAGACTGCGGCGGAGTCGGCGCCGCTGCCAAGTCTCACCGGCAGCTCACAGACCACCTCCGCGTCCAGCAGGACTTTGGTATAGCGGAAATTTTGCGTATCCTTCTCCAGCAGATCGCGGGTGATCTCGTAGCAGGTGGGCAGTTCGTCCACCTTCTTGCCACCCAGCAGGATCACGACGTAATGAAGCCCCTTGTAGGTCGCCGAGGTGATCAGCACGTCGCCCGCTTGGGTGGTGCTGCCGTTGATCATGCCGTCCACCGCATCGAACAGATAGGTCACGCCGGTGCCGTTATAGTAGCGGCTGAGGAAATAGTTGTTGTTATGGATCGTCCCCGCGCTGAGAGTGGGACAGCTCAGATAGGCCGAGCCCGACCAGCCGTGGAGTACCGTGTTGCTGTAAAACGCCAGTGAAAGGATCAGCAGATCCTCTGCGGTGGTGGTCATGGATGCGTCGTGCATACCGGTGGGATTGACGAAAAAGGTGTTCTCCATCCCCAGCTCGTCGGCTCGCCGGTTCATGGCGGTCACGAAGGCGTCGGTGCTGCCTGCCGACAGATGGGCAAGGATCAGCGCCGCGTCGTTGCTTTTGCGCAGGAGCAGCAGCTTTATGAGATCTTCGGGCGAGACGGTGTCGCCTGCCTTGAAGCCGTAATAAGTGCCGCTGACCTCGGCGATCATCTCGCTGGTGACCGTGATGGGGGTGGTCAGATCCTCGATGGTCTCATAGGAGAGCAGTGCGGTCATCAGCTTCACCGCGGTGGCGGGGTAGATCGTTTGATCTGCGTTTTTGGTGCGCAGGACGGTGTCGGTCTCCAGGCAGTAGAGCAGGACGGTGTCTGCGTTCGACAGATCCGCTTCATCTACTGCGACAGCAGCACTTGCGTGACCGTCGTCAACCGTTTCGGCGGCAAAGGCGAGCAGGGAAGAGCTTGCGGTCAGGAGCACCAGGAGCAGCGAAAGGAACGATAGGAATTTGTGTTTCATGGAATCATCCTTTAAGTAACCGATTAAAAAAACGGCGTGCGGCAGAAAGATCCTCCGCAATGACGGCGGCAAGCTCTTCTGCCGATGCAAAACGCCGCTCGGGGCGGCGGAGCTTGAGAAAACGAACCTCGGCGGTCTTGCCGTAAAAATCGCCCGATGCGTTCAACAGATGCGTCTCACAGAGGGCTTCACTCTCTCCAAAGGTGGGACGGACGCCCAGATTGGTAACGGAGGGATAGACGACCCCGTCGATGACCGTCTCGGTAAAGTAAACGCCGAAGGGAGGGAGCAATCTGCTTTTCGAAAGGGACAGATTCAGCGTGGGTGCGGACAGCCTCTTGCCGCCTACCGCGCGTCCGTGCACTACCTCGCCCGTGATCGACCACGGTCTGCCCAGCAAATCAGCGGCACCGGCGAGATCGCCCTCGGCAAGGCGGCGGCGGATCTCGGTGGAGCTGACGGTGACGTCGCCCGTTTGGACGGGCGGAACCACCACGCACTCCATTCGGGCAGCGGCGGTATAGACTCTCAGCAGCCTTGCGTCTCCTGCGGCACGGTGGCCGAAGCGGAAGTTAAAGCCGCAGACCACGCCTACGGCGCCGATGCCTGCCAGCGTACGGCGGACGAAGGTTTCGGGGGATTGTCTGCAAAAGGCGTCGAAATCGGCCACGAAGACCTTCTCGATCCCGTGCTGCTCAAACAGCGTCAGTTGCTCTTCCTGCGTAGTGACGGCAGACGAACCCCGGAGACGGAAGGTGAAAACGGCGGGGGTGGCATCGGTTCGGCGCGCGCCCTCGCGGGCTGCGGACAGTAGAGCGGCGTGGCCTTGATGCACACCGTCGAAGTTTCCCAGCGCAACGAAAACAGCCCCGTCGCGGGGGAGGTCGTCCACGCGGGAAATGGAGTAGATCATCATGCTCAAAGCTTCAGATAGTTCTTTACCAGCAGATTCAAAAGCTCGTCCCGATCGATCTTACGGATCAGGCTACGGGCGTTCTTGTAGTTGGTGATATAGGTGGGATCCTCGGACAGGATGTAGCCTACGATCTGATTGATCGGGTTATAGCCCTTCTCCTTCAGCGCGTCGTAGACCTCCTGCAGGGTCGCACGGATCTCGGCTTCCCGATCGCTGGGAATGGTAAAAGTACGGGTGTTTTGATCAGCCATTTGAATGTCCTCCTTTGGACGGTAGGTTGCCTACCGCCGAAGCGGTGGGCTTATCCTTATTATACTATATTGAATCGGTTTTTTCAATAGGATTTGCAAGATTTATCGCTTTATGCCAAAACCTTTACAATTAGCGGTAATAGAGGTAGTAGGCGATGACGGTGCGCAGCTCTCCGCCGTGTTCCAGGTCGGGTCCGGTGAGGATCACGCCGTCCAGACTCATCAGCTCGGATGCGGCAAGGCTGTCCACGGGGGTGCGGAAGAGGATATCTGCCGAGGCAAAGACGATCATCTCGCCGTCCCGCAGGCAGAGTGAGCCCTCTCTGCCGATGACGATATCCTCATTGTCGATCCGCTCGGTGACGTATTTGATATGCTTTCCCGCGATCTTTTCGGCCATCTGACGGCGAAACGCGGGGGAATCTTCTTTCTTTTTCTTCTTCCAAAAGGGCATGAGGAAAGTCTCCTTCGGGGGTGTTTTGTATTATTATAGCATAATCCCCGGCGATTGTCTATGCGATTTGTGCAATCTTTCGCGATTTTTTTTGAAAAAACTCTTTTCTGACGGCGGATTTTGTGGTATAATATCTAAGTTAAAGAATCGTGATGCGGATCGACCGTTTCATTCGTCGAAATCCCTCGTCTTTTTAAGAGGTAGAAATCCCTCCCTACGGTCGGGATTTCAATCTGAGAGGAGGAAAGAACCATCTCAGACGCCGAAGTTTCTTTCCTCCTCTCAGACTCTCCTCCTATCTCCTTGGC
>CAZFJJ010000109.1:0-6748 GCA_964519075.1 uncultured Lachnospiraceae bacterium | reverse complement strand
CCTCGCCGTCCAGCTTTCTGAACTCGAAGTCGTGATTGTTATAGGTCAGGCGGATGCCCGACTTTGCCAGCAGTGCGCTGACCTTCTTGAACATCTCGATGGTAGCGTCGAAGTTACCGTTTTCGAAATTCTCGATGCCGTACCACGGAATGGCGCAATACTTCGCGCCGATAGTGGTAAGATAGTCCACCGCTTCCTGACCCTTTTCCATGAACAGATCGGGACCCTGATGAACGGAGATGCAAGTGAGCCCCAGCTCATCCAGCATTCCGCGTACTTCTTCTGCAGTGTGACCGTAATATCCTGCAAACTCTACGTAATCGTAGCCGGCTTCCTTGACCGCCTTCAGCGTGCCGTAGAAATCCTTCTCCATCAGAGAACGTACCGAGTAAAGCTGCAGACCAACTTTGAATTGCTTCATGAATTAATCTCCTTTGAGGCTCCGCCTCAAACTCCGGTCGCTTTCTTGAAAGAAAGCGACGCAAAGAACTTCTATTAAGCCGACAAATACTTGTCGGCTCAGATGCTTATTTCACTTCCGATGATGCTCAGCCAAGGAAGTTGGAGGGAGAGCTCGAGATGAGGGGCGGAGTTCGCCAAAGGCGAACTACATGAAACATTCGGCGTCTGAGATGGCGTCTTCCCCTCTCTCAGATTGCAATTCGGCAACGCCGAATTGCTTCTTTAGATTCTCACAAACAACCTTGACTATACGAACGATCTGCCCTCTTATACCTCAGGGATCTCTATCTCGATCTCGTGGCCGCAGTTAGAGGACTTCACGATGCCGTCAATGATAGCCTGATTGTAGAGGATCTGAGCGGAAGGAACGGGAGCGACGCCGCCGTTCTTGATCGCGTCCAGGAAGTTGCGGATCTTGTAGTAGAACTCGCCCTCGCGGGTGTTGTTCAGCATAGGGATCTCCCAGCAGACCTCGGTAGTGGAGCTCGGCAGAGTGCGGTAGACCTTCATGGGGCCGCCGATAGAGCCGTTCCAGCACTCGGTGGAGGGAATGCGCAGACCGCCCTTGGTACCCAGGATCAGGGTATCGCCTGCGGTGTCCATGTTCATTGCCCAGGAAATACGGAAGTCCAGAATGATGCCGCCCTCCAGACGGATGAAGCCTGCGGCGAAATCGTCTACGCCGAAGAGATCGGCGTATTCAGCGGGCTTGCCCTCAGCGGTCCAGTAAGCGGGATCCTTGCCGAAGAAATCGGACTTGTAACCGGTAACGGTCAGAGGCTTAGGATAGCCCACTGCGTTCAGAACCATGTCCAGAGAGTAGCAGCCGATATCCGCCATAGCGCCGATACCTGCGGTCTTCTCCTCGATGAAGGAGGTACCGAAGGGGGCGGGAATGCCGCGGCGGCGACCGCCGCCGGTCTGGATGTAGTAGATCTTACCCAGCTCGCCCGACTGAACGAACTTCTTCAGCATCTGCATATTGGGGTTAAAGCGGGGCTGGAAGCCGATAGAGAGGATCTTGCCGCTCTTCTTCTCGGCGCGCATGACCTCAACCGCTTCCTCGGTGGTAACGGTGAAGGGCTTTTCCAGCAGGACGTTCACGCCGTGCTCCAGCGCGTCGATGGCGCAGGGAGCGTGCTGCTTGTTGTAGGTGCAGATGGTGACGGCGTCCAGGTCGGGGATCGCCTCCAGCATCTCGTGACCGCTCTCGTAGCAGGGCACGTCGGGGAAGCCCCAATCGGTCATGAACTTCTTTGCCTTACCGGGGACAAGGTCAGCCGCGCCAACGATCTCCACGTCGGGCATCTTCTTCAGCTCCGACATATGAGAGCCTGCGATCCAGCCCGTACCGATGATACCGACTTTCAATTTTTTGTTGGTGTCGATAACCTTTTCGGAATGATCCTCCTTGAACGCGTCAAGGCTGCTGATTGTTTTTTCTGCCATAACAAAAATCTCCTTTAGGAAAATAATTTATACATATTGACTTTTTGTAAAGTAATCCGTATAATTATTATAGCGCAAACTACCGTGGGGGCTCTACCATAATATTGACCCCCACTTGAACAATATTGACTTTTCCGGAGACATACCATGCATAACGAACGAGTGCGCCGCAATCTGGCCGAGATCCGCGCCTTTCTATCCAAGACCGAACGGGCGGATCACAAAGGCAGGATCTGCGACATTCACTACCACGACGAGATCGAGCTACTGCTGATTACCGAGGGCTGTCTCGGCTGCTATATGGACGGCGACAGCCTCATTGCAACGGCAGGACAGGCGGTCTTTATCGACTCCCGCGTGCCCCATTGGACGGCTGCCGAGACCGAGGACTGCGCATACATCCTGCTCCAGTTCGTTCCCGACGATTTCGAGCCGGGGGGACGCGGCAGATCCGCTATACAGCCGCTCTATCGCTTTGCCCGCACCGGCGATCGGTCGGCGCGGCTGATCGAGGATCAAACGGTCACCGAAACCATTCGCGGGATCTGGAACGAATACGCCGCCCGACGGGTGGGCGCGGGAAAGCTGATCCTGTCGGGGCTCTATTATCTCATCGGCTGGCTGGAGCGGGGCGGCTATCTTTCTGCCGACGCGCTCCCCGACGATCAATCGGTGCAAAAGCTGTTGCCGGCGCTGGACTATATCGAGGAGAACTACGCAAATCCCGAGCTTTCGCTGGAAACGGTCAGCGCCGTGCCGGGGCTGAACCCTACCTATTTCTGCCGCCTGTTCAAGCGGGTGACAGGGCACGGCTTTACGGAGTATCTGAACTTCGTGCGGGTGACCAAATCAGAGGAGCTACTGCAAAACACCTCCCTGTCGATCCTGGACGTCTCGCTGGAGGTGGGCTTTGCTTCGGTCTCCTACTACAACCGCGTCTTCAAGAGAATGAAAAACTGCACCCCCTCGGTCTACCGATCGGCGCAGTACTCGGCGATGTAAAAAAGAAGCCTTTGGGCTTCTTTTTTACGTTATTGCTCGGTTTCTTCCGCAGACACCGCCTTGCGATTCATTACCAGATCCTTCAGAAAGATGCTGACGCCCCCCGCCAGCATGGTCACGGTAATCAGCATAACGGTTGCCCAGATGTTGCCCGCCGCCAGCGTATCGCCGATGGAGGTGGAGAGGATCAGCGCGGGCAGTCTGCCCAGTGTGGCAAGGATCACGATCCGCGAGGGCTTCGCCTTAGTGAAGGGCGCGAAGAAGGTGATCAGATCCTTGGGCGTACCGGGGATCAGGAAGAGGATGAAGATCAGCAGATCCCGCTTTTTGGGATTGTGTAGGAATTTCAGCTTCTCAAAGCCCTTGGAATTAACGAACATATTCACGAACTTCATGCCGAAGCGGTTCACCGCCCAGACGATCATTGCCGTGCCGATGATATTGCCGATCGTGCCCACGATCGCGCCGCCCACGGTGCCAAACATGAAGCCGAAGAGGAAGGCCAGCGGTCCGCCGGGGATCAGCGCCAGCAGCATCTGTAGGATCTGGACGATCACCATCACGGGATAGCTCCAGAAGCCGAAGCCAGACAGCATCTGCTGATACTCCTGCAGCGTAGCTTTCAGCTCCACGCCCTTTTCGCCGGAATAGTAGTGATCCATCACCAGCGCCATCGCGATGATCACGGCCTCCAGCAAAACCAGTCCCGCCACGATCAGCAGGTTATTCTTTAACGATTTTTTCTTTTCGGCATCCATCGGACCACTTCCCTTCATCGGCAAAACCGCCGTATTAAGATAATTATATCTTCCCTTTTTGAACCTGTAATGAACAAAGCTGCAAAATCAGACAAATAATCGTTCGGATTTTTTCACAAAAGACCGTAGTTCATGAAAAAGGTGTGTGGGTCGGCTCAAATGCAAAAAAATTCGCCGACTCCTTCTGTTGCACAACCAAATCCATTCTCCGATTCAACGAATGATTGATTGACTTTTCCGCTTTTGGCTGTTACAATAGAAGCAGAGGAGCGACAGTCGACGGCCGCGCTTCTGCGAGCAAATTTTTTTTTACTTTTATCAAAAAAATCCCAACCTTTTGCACGCTTTGAACACACTATATAGTGAAACCGGTTTCATGGAGGCTTCCGCAGCTTATATCACAGACCATACAGGAGGTATCTATGGATTACAAGCGCAACGCACGTTATTTTTCCAAAACCTTTGCAAGAAATATGATCGTTCTCGCCGTGGTGGGCGTAGCACTCGCCGCGGTGGGAGGGTTCGTCTGGTGGAACATCTATCTGGGTGCTTTTGACCTGGTCGTGGAGATCGCAGCCGTGGCAGGCGTGATCCTGGCGGTCAGCGCCATCAGTCAGCGCCCCTCGGACAAGGATCTCTTCGAACAGATCGCGGAGGCACAAAAGCGCTTTCGCGAAGAGGCACTGGAGACCTACGGCTATCCCGCCAACGCCGACGACTGCACCCGCATCGTTTGGGGATTCGTCCCCGGGAGCGGGGAAAAGATCACCAAAGACGGCAAAACGGTCACCGATCGGGTGGAATTTGCCCTCATTTGGCTGAAAAAGGGCGAGCTGGCGGTCTATCGGCAGGTCGTCTCTCTGCTGCGCGAGGAGAATGAGGTCAGCAACATCCGGCTGTCTCGCGCCACGCTGTCTACCGCGCTGAATCGGGAGGCGGGCACGCTCACGCTCGAAACGCCAGACGAGACGATGGTGCTGTCGGTGTTTGAGCCCGACTATCCGTTGGAGGAGTTTCTGGACGCGGTCAGCCATCGAAAAGGGAAATGAACGCTCACCCGTCCCTACAAGAGAATAGCAAGCATTTACACAAAATCACCCGTAAGTTCAACGCTTACGGGTGATTTTCATTCTATTTCGATTTTTATAGGCTTCAGCTCATAATACTCCGCATCATAGGACTTTCGGGGAGTGATCCGCACCGATTTCTTTCCAACGCTGATGGTTCCGAACTGCAAAATGAAGAGATCACGGCTATAGGACGGCAGAATCTCCTCGTGGATGAGGGAATTGCCGTCCAAAATGCGCACGACGGGAATGAAATCCAGATCGTCGGTGATTTTCACCAGCACGCGGGCGGTGTAGGGATTGCCCTGCTTCTCCTTGTAGGGAATCGCAAGCTCTGCGCCGTAGCGGAGTACCTCTTCAAAAGAGTCGTCTACGACTTTTGCGCTCTCGGCATCGGTAAACAAGCCGATGGCACGGCGAATGGAGACGATCACGAAATCACACTTCTGCTCATAATCCCAGCTGTTGAAGGTCTGCACGTCGCAGCCCGCATCAACGAATCGATACCATTTGTGATAGCTGTTAATACGATTAGAAATCAAGATTTCTCCGTGGGGAAGCTGTGTGGTAAAATTCAAATACAAATGATCAAATTCACCTAACGAAAATCCCTTATAACGAAGTAAAAACATCAGCCGCTCAGTAACTTCCAAACAATCCGTTGAATCCAAGGAGTACGTTTTCCCGATATAACACGGAAAGCCATATCCGGGTTGGTTTGGCTCATTGGATTCAAACATACGAATATCTTTTATCAAATTCATAAAAACCACCTCAGCAAATCCGCGGCAGACCTTCGCCTACCAGCGGGCCGATTTTGCGCCTGCCGCCGAGAGCGGTGCGGAGGATGACGCCGTCGCCTGCATCCACCGTTCCGATGATGCAGGCCTGCGCTCCGTAGGGCGACGAGCGGACGATCTCGATGGCCCGCTCCGCTTCTTCGGCAGGAAGAATAGCGATCAGCTTGCCCTCGTTGCCCATGTAAAAGGGGGAGAGCCCCAAGAGTCCGCAAAAGCTCTTGACAGCTGGGGTGAGGGGGAGAGATTCCTCTTCCAGCTGAATCTGCACGGCCGAGGCTTCGGCAATTTCGGTAAGCACCGTTCCCAGCCCGCCGCGGGTCACGTCCCGCATGGCGTGGAGGTGGATACCTGCCGACAGCAGTGCCTGCACCATCGCCGTCAGCGGAGCGGCATCGCTCTCGATGGCGTTCTCGATGCCCATTCGAGCCGATAGCAGAGCGGCGTGGTGATCACCCAGCGTCCCCGACAGCAGAACCACGTCTCCTGCTCGTGCGTGAGATGCACCGATCTCCACTCCTTCGGGGACAAATCCCACGCCGGTGGTGTTAATAAACACCTGACCGTCTCCCTCCACCACCTTGGTGTCGCCTGCCACGATAAGCACGCCCGCTTCCCTTGCCGTCTCGGCCATGGAACGGGCGATGCGGTCGAGAGTCTCGGTGTCGGTGTCGGTCTCGATAATGAATGCGGCGGTGAGGTAACGAGGCGTTGCACCGCGCATGAGCAGATCGTTCACCGTTCCTGCCACGGCAAGCCGTCCGATGTCGCCGCCTCTGAAAAAGAGCGGCGTGACCACGAAGGAGTCGGTAGTCAGCGCGATCCGCCCACCCGTAGCGGGCAGAAGGGCGGCGTCCTCCATCCCGGCGAGGATGGGATTTTGAAAGTGTTTGGCGAAAACTTCGCTGATGAGGCGAGCGGTGGAGACGCCGCCCGCTCCCTCGGCAAGTGTGATTTTCATAGTATAGTCCTTAGTGTCGATCGTTGATATAGTGGTGATAGCAAGCCCCTTCCATGGACACCATGCAGGCACCGATGGGGTTCTCCGGCGTGCAGGCTTTGCCGAACAGAGGACAATCGGCGGGGGCACATCGACCTGCGATCACCTCGCCGCAACGACAGCCTGCGGGGACGTGATCCTCGGTGAGAGCGTCGCTACCTGCATCCAGTCGGGCAAATTCCTCGCGTAGGCGCAGTCCGCTATCGGGGATCG
>CAZFJJ010000108.1:0-6762 GCA_964519075.1 uncultured Lachnospiraceae bacterium | reverse complement strand
AGCAGCGCGGCAAGGGTGAGTTTGTAGGTGGTTTTCATAGTGGGGCTCCTTTTGATACGGTTGTTTTCTTGTTTGGTTCGTTCACTTTTTGCTTCTGATTCATTACACTCGCCCATCGGACTCACCTCCCCAATTATTCCTTCTACCATATAGGTCGATAAAAATTTTGAATTATGACGCGGCGATTGGATAATTCACCTTTCGTTTGCTTTATCTCCACGTCAAAAAGCGCAGAGCGATCCGTGACTTGTCGTCGTCCCGGGCGCTCTGCGCGTTCTGTTTCTGATCGGTGACTTCTCCAAGTGCGGTCAGATTTCTTCTGCCTTCAGTATAGCACGTTCTTACTATTCTGTCAATACTTTTTTGCAATATTAATACATTTTTTCAGAAAACCTTCATTCCCACGCGAGCCCCAACGTACAGTCGGGATAGTAGTGCGCCAAAATCTCGCCCCAGCCCAGCCCTCCGCGGGCGTAGACGGCAGCTCCCGCGCGGGACAGCCCACAGCCGCTTCCCTCCCCCGTACAGGTAACGATCAGCGCGGCGGGCGTGACCTCGATCTGCAGATTCCCCGAGGGGAGCCCCAGCGCGTCGGCAACCACGGTGGCAGTCAGCGTCTCCCCGCCCACAGAGACCGTCTCGGTGACTCCTTCGGCAGGCGCTGTGGAGAGCCCCCACTCCCGCGGATCGGCGGAGAGCAATAGTCCGAAGCGGACGGCAAGAGCGGCGCGGGCATCCTCGGCGGCAATGCGGTGCACCGTTCGGGGCGACTCCTCGGGTGTCGCGGCGGCGGTGAGCCAGGGCAGCTCCTCTACCGATCTGGTCATCCCGTGGGAGGAACCGTGCAGCATGGCGGGGATCACCTCGCCCCCGTAGCAGAGCACCCGTCCGTCGGTAGCCTTCAACGCCCGCTCCGCGGCGGCGATGCGGGCGGCAGTCTCCTCCTCCCCCAGCAGAGCCATCAGTTCGCCCTCTGATCGATAGGGGAGACCGTGAGCCGAACTGTCACAGAGCGTTCTGATCCCGCCGTCAAGATCGCTTCCCTGCTCGCTCTCTTCCTCGCCGTCGCAATAGTCCATCCACCAGACCGCTCGGGAGCGAAGCACCACTGCCTGCGCCTCCACGGAGGCAATCGGGGTATCCGACGGATTGGTGGCCGCCAGCGAAAGCACCAGCACTCGCGAGAGCGTCAGCTCCTCCGACTCCTCCGACCCGTGGCGGCAGATGCGGACAGTCGTCTGCTCCGACAGCCCCTCTGCCCGTGACTGAGGCACCAGCCCGAACGCGAATGCAGCCAGCGCGGGCAGGGCAGTTGCCATCAGCAGGCAGAAGAAGAACACCGCCCATTCTTTCCGCAGACTGCTTGACCGCCGGTTTCGGGATGTTTTTTCCCAGCTTCCGTACCCTTTCATTCCTTTCAAACACCTCCCCAGTGATCTTTTTTCAATATATGCACCAACTTTTTTCCAAAGAACAATTGACAGAACGCTTTTCATCGGTTATAATAAAAGTAATTATTCAACGATACGGGATCCCGCTTGGGTCTCCCGTCCTTTCGGAGGTTCAATATGAGTATCACCAAATCCCTGTTCGGCAAAATGCCCGACGGTACCGACGTCAGCCTGTATACTATGTCTCAGGAGGGTATGTCCGTCTCGATCACCGAATACGGTGCCCGTATCACCCGGGTTCTGTTCGACGGCGTCAGCGTGGTCTGCGGCTTCGACAGCCTGGACGGTTATCTGGCCGACGGCGACTACCACGGCTCGGTTGTGGGCAGATACGCCAACCGTATTGCCGGCGGACGCTTCACACTCCATGGCAAGGTCTATCAGCTCAATAATAACGAAAAAGGAAGATACCATCTCCACGGCGGCAACGTGGGCTATTCCAATCGTCTTTGGGAGACCGTTTCCGCCAGAGAAGAGGACGGCGCCGATCTGGTCACGCTCAAGCTTCGCTCTCCCGACGGCGAGGAGGGGTATCCCGGCACGCTGCGGATTCTGGTCACTTATATGCTGAAGAACAACGCGCTGACCATCTCCTACAGCGCGGTCAGCGACGCCGACACGGTCATCAATCTGACCAACCACGCCTATTTCTCCCTGGGCGGCGTAGGCTCCACCGTACTGGATCAGACCCTGACCCTTTGCTGCGACCACTACGTTCCCGTGGACGAAAAGCTGATCCCCTTCGGCGATCTGGCGTCGGTCACCGGCACGCCCTTTGATTTCCGTACCCCCAAGACCATCGGCCGGGACATCGCCGCAGACGATGCGCAGATCAAGGTAGGCGGCGGCTACGACCATTGCTTCGTCAGAAACGGCGGCGCAGAATTGTCGGCTCCCGAATGGATCGGCACCATCTCCTCCCCCAAGACCGGCATCGAGATGCAGATCCTCACCACCGAGGGCGGCATCCAGATGTACACCTGCAACTTCATGTCCGCGCCCAATCCCTTCTCCGGCGGCATTCCTCAACAGAAGAACGAGGCGGTCGCGCTGGAGTGCAACCGCATCCCCGACTCTCCCAATCAGAAAAACTTCCCCTCCCCCGTGCTGAAGGCGGGCGACGAGTACAGCCAGACCACCGTTTACGCTTTCAAGAAGCTTTAACCGTAACTCCCTGCCTCGGATGCGGCTCGCATTCGAGGCAGTTTTTCCCTCTTTCCCCGCAGACGGAAGATTCAACGTTATTTTTCGAAATCTTCATATAACCGTCACATTCAAGGGATAAACTAAGAGTACGATCTGTGAAAGGATGATTCCCCATGAACGAAAACGAACGCGATCTTAACGGGCAGCCCGAAAGCCTGCCGACCCCCGAGTCGGTATCGGAGTCCGCTCCCGAAGCGGCTTCCCAGGGCGTTCCCTCTCCCGCGGCCGAGGCAAGCCCTGAGGGTTCGCCCACAGCAACCGAGCCCACGGCGCAAGCCGTCCCCGACGGCAGCTACCGTCTGTACGGCGATCAGATCCCCAAGGCAGACGGCTATATGCCTCCCATCCCTCCCGTCCCTCCCGCTCCCGGCGTAGGCGCATTCGCGGCAGGCAATCCCCCTCCCCCTCGCAACGAATACGAGGTGTCCTACGACAGCGCCAGCGGTCGCTACACCTATTCCTACACCGAAAACAAGCCTCAGCCCCCCAAAAAGAAAAAGAAGGGCGGCAGGATCGCCCTGATCGCCGGCGGTGCAGTACTGCTTCTGATCTTCTGCCTGCTGATGGGTCTGATGGGCGGCGCCATCGGCTCTGCCATTGAAAACGACATTCAAGCGCAAAAGGACATGACCGCATCGGTGGTCACCCAGACCGTCGTAGAGATCAATACCGCGGAGATCACCGAAACCTCCGTTATGCAGGCTGCTGCCAACGCAGTCAACTCAGTGGTGGTCATTGACACCTTCTCCAGCCAACTTGCCGCCAACGCAGGTGAGCAAAGCGGTGCAGGCAGCGGTGTCATCTGGACCTCCGACGGCTATATCGTCACCTGTAATCACGTAGTCGACGGCTATCCCGTCATCCGCGTGACCCTTGCCGACGGCAGTACCTACTATGCAGACATAGTTGGCAGTGACTCCCGCACCGACCTGGCTGTTCTGAAAATCGCCGCCACCGGTCTGCACGCCGTCACCGTCCGCGGCACCGACTTGGTACTGGCCGAGACGGTCATCGCTATCGGCAACCCGTTGGGTATGCTCTCCAATACCGTTTCTACCGGTATCCTTTCCTGCTTGGCGCGCGAGATCACCGTGGAGGGGCAGACCATGTCTCTTCTTCAAACCGACGCAGCCGTCAACCACGGCAACTCGGGCGGTGGATTGTTTGATGCTAACGGATCGCTGATCGGTATCGTCAACGCTAAATCTACCGGAGACAGCGTAGAAGGGCTCGGCTTTGCCATCCCTATCACCACCGTAATGGAGATCTCGAATCAGCTCATCGAGGTGGGCTACGTTTCGGGACGTCCCCGTCTGGGCATCACTGTAGTCACCGTCACAAACAGCAATTCCTCCTACGTCTTTAACGAGGAGTACTATCCCAAGCTGAAGGAGTACGCTACCTCCACCTACCGCGACATCTGGGGGCGCGAACATACGCAGGTCGTTCCCGGCGTATATATTTACGACGTCACGCTGGTAGCGGGCTACGCCGAAGGTAGCGAAGAACTCCAATTCGGCGACCGTATCCTCTACGTGGGCAGTACCGAAATTTCGGACAACTCCGACGTTCTGTCTGCACTGAACAATTCCAGTGCAGGCGACACCATTCAGATCACCGTTCAGCGCAACCACAGTACTACCATCGTGGTGAACGTGATCCTGGGTCAGCAGGGCGAAGGCTAATTCAATCCAACCCATTCAAAAGCCTGTTGGCTTTTCATGAGCCGACGGAGATCCGTCGGCTCATTCTGATCCGTACCCGGCTATGGGGTGCGGCGAAAGGAGTTTTTATGGCAAAACTGCTCATCGTGGATGATGAAGAGAAAATCCGCACCCTGATTCGTAAATATGCGGAATTTGAAGGACATACCGTCATGGAGGCAGGCAACGGAATGGAGGCGCTGGATCTCTACCACCGTGAGTCCTTTGATCTGATCGTGATGGACGTGATGATGCCCGTGCTGGACGGACTGTCCGCCTCCCGCGAGATCCGTAAAACGGGAGACGTGCCCATCGTCATGCTTTCGGCACGCGGTGAGGAGTACGACCGCATCGGCGGCTTTCAGCTGGGCGCAGACGATTACGTGGTCAAGCCCTTTTCCCCTAAGGAGCTGATGCTGCGCATCGAGGCGATTCTCAAGCGCACGACGGGACGCTCCGGTTCAATTCAAAAGGAGATCTACCGTCAGGAGGGGCTGCTTGTTGATTTCACCGCCCGCATCGTCACGGTAGACGGGCAGAAGGTTGACCTTTCCCCCAAGGAGTACGAGCTTCTCTTTTTCATGATCCGTAACAAAAACATCGCCTTGAATCGCGAAAAGCTGATCTGCGAGGTCTGGGGCTACGACTTCTACGGCGACGATCGCACGCTGGATACTCACGTGAAGCTGCTGCGCCACTCACTCGGTCCCTACAGCAAGTTTATCGTCACCCTGAGAGGAGTTGGCTACCGCTTTGAAGGAAACTAAACCTCCTCACGGTGTAGAAATCGCCCAATCCGCACCCTCCGTTTCCACCAATGGCAAAAGACGATCCTACGGCGTGTCCGTGCGATCCAAGATCCTGCTTTCGTTCGTCCTGTTCACCTGCCTTGCCCTTGCTCTGCTATGGCTGCTGCAGGTAGTGTTTCTGGACGGAATCTATCGCTCCATCAAATTGAGCCAGCTGGAAGGCAGCGCAAACGAGCTCATTGACTCCGTCGGCAAGGACGAATTCTACACAGAAGCCGAAGCTATCGCACGGGATAACGATCTTTCCATTCTGCTCTATTATCCCGAAACCGGTAGTTTGACTCGACTCAGCAGCGAAACCTTTACCGGAAGCATCGGACGGGAGCTGACTGCTGAGGATTGCCGAAAATTATCGGCTCTTGCAGAGGAACAAGGGGGAACCTATTTATTGACCGAGGAGTTGGGCAGCTCGCTCTTTCCTCACGATCTCAAAGAGTCTCCTGCCAACGACGCGGCTCCCCTGCCCAACGAACCGAGAGAGCCCACCAAGCAGATCGCTGCAGCCGATCAGGAGAATCACGAAAGCGTGATCTACACTGTTCTGTTTGAAAACGAAGACGGGATTACCGCGGCGCTGATCATCCGCACGCTGATCACCCCTCTTTCTGCCGCACGGGAAACCTTGTTTTTCGTCCTGGTAATCGTTTCGGTCGTGTTGATCGCATTGGCAATCCTGCTGGCGTTGTTTATGTCCCGCACGGTAGTACGTCCCATTGAAAAGATCAATCAGGGTGCACATCGGCTGGCAGCCGGTGATTACAGCTATCATTTCCCGGAAAGCGGCAGCTACCGCGAGGCCGGCGAATTGGCAGCAACCCTGAACCACGCCTCTGCCGAACTGGTCAAGGTAGAGGACCTGCGCCGCGAGCTGATCGCCAACGTCTCCCACGATCTGCGCACCCCGCTGACCCTGATCTCGGGCTACAGCGAGATCATGCGGGATCTGCCGGGCGAGGTCACGGCCGAGAACCTGCAAACCATCATCGACGAGAGCGCAAGGCTTACCTCACTGGTCAACGACCTGCTGGAGATTTCCAAGATCCAGAGCGGAAATTTGACCCCCACCCCCTTTCCCTTCTCTTTCAGCGATATGCTGCGGGAAAGCGTGTCCACTTACGAAACGCTTGCCACCTGCCGTGGCTATCGCTTCACCCTGCAGATCGACGAAGACGCGGTAGTGAACGGCGACCGCGCCATGCTGGTGCGTGCGCTAAACAATCTGATCAACAACGCACTGACCTACACGGGCACCGACCGTCAGATCGGCATTCGCCAGATCACGACCGCCTCCCGCGTGCGGGTAGAGGTCACGGATACGGGTGCAGGAATCCCCCAGGATAAGCTCCACGACATCTGGGATCGCTACTACAAGGTGGACACCGAGCACAAGCGCTCCGCCGTCGGAACCGGACTGGGGCTGTCCATCGTGAAATCCATCATCTCGCTCCACGGCGGCTCCTGGGGCGTCCGAAGCAGCAACGGCTACGGCTCCACCTTCTGGTTCGAGCTGGCCAAAGAGACCAACCGACAACCACAATAAAAGGGGCTGAGTCAAAAGCTTTTTAGGAAGCGAATGGCTCAGCCTTTTGCTAT
>CAZFJJ010000107.1:0-6767 GCA_964519075.1 uncultured Lachnospiraceae bacterium | reverse complement strand
CCCTTGCCTTTGGCTAACAGTTCCTACTGCCAAGTCTGTAGCGGACTTCCACCGCCAAGTTGTAACACGTGCCGAGCGCACAACCAAAACTCCCCACGGGCTCGTGGGGAGTTTTGAATCGTATGCAATTATTCAACGGAAATCACGTAGTAGTACAGAGGCTGACCGCCGCAAACGCTAACGACTTCTACGTCGTCGCCCAGCTTTTCACGCAGGTGATCTGCCATGCGCTCGGCGTCGTCGGGATCTACGTCGGAGCCGTAGAAGAGGGTCACGAAGGATGCCTCGCCCATGTGGTCGATCAGCATATCCATACACTCTTCGCGGGTATCGGTCACGTACTTGACCTTGCGCTCTACCAGACCCAGGATCTGGCCGCCCTTGATCTCCTGACCGTCAAACGTCGAATCGCGTGCGGCAAAGGTGATGTCCAAGGTCTTGACAGATGCCAGAGCCGCGGTCATGCTGGCGGTATTTTCTTCGGGGGTCTCGTCGGGATTGAAGTTCATCATGGCAGCAATGCCCTGGGGCACGCTGACGGAGGGAATCACGATGACCTTTTTATCCTCCACAATCTTGGAAACCTGTTCGGCTACCAAACAGATATTGCTGTTGTTGGGTAGCAGATAAACGATCTCACTGGGGGTCGCGTTGACGGCCTCGATCAGCTGCTCCGCAGAGGGGTTCATGGTCTGACCGCCCAGCACGAAGGAATCTACACCCAGGTCGGCAAAGAGAGTCTTCATTCCCTCGCCCATGGTGACCGACACGAAGCCGTACTGCTTCTCGGGAGCACGGACGACGGCTACGG
Organism: uncultured Lachnospiraceae bacterium; assembly: GCA_964519075.1. GTDB lineage: Bacteria > Bacillota > Clostridia > Oscillospirales > CAG-272 > CAKSQF01. The sequence continues at coordinate 5,956 of CAZFJJ010000107.1, read as the reverse complement.
GAGCCACTTCCTCTTCCTCGATGAGTGCAGTGTGTTGGTTCTGCATATTCTCGATCTTCACGGTGTACAGAGAGCCGTAGCGGATGGCCTCGGACAGCACGCTGCCGGGATCCTTGGTATGTACGTGCACCTTGACGATCTCTTTATCCTCTACGAATACTGCGCTGTTGCCTGCATTCAGCACGAACTCATGGAACGCTTCTACCTTGCCCTCGCCCTGATACTCCTCACTCTTGGTGACGATGCACTCGGTGCAGTAGGGAAATTCGATGTCAAAGGTCTCGAATTCGGAGAAATTAGCCTTCTTTGCGGTTGCGGGAGCGTTCGCCTTATCCACCGCCTCAACGGGCTGATTCTTCAGCGCGGCGCGCATACCCTCCAGGATAGCGACGAAGCCTGCGCCGCCGGCGTCAACTACATTGGCCTGCTTCAGCACGGGCAACATCTCGGGCGTTTCCTCCAAAGTGTGCTCGGCGACCTCGACCATATAGTCGAACAGATTGTCAACCTCATACTCCTTGTTGGAAGCATGCTCCAAAGCGGTTTCCACGCTGGCACGCATAACGGTGAGGATCGTACCCTCGGTGGGGTGCTGAACGGCCTTGTAAGCCTCGGTCACGCCCAGCTCGAAGGCTTTCAGGATGTCTACGGAATTGACCGATTCCTTGCCGGCAAAGCCCTTTGCGATGCCGCGGAAGAACAGCGACAGAATGACGCCGGAATTGCCGCGTGCGGCGCGAAGGAGACTGGATGCAACCTTGTCTGCACACTCGGAGATAGAGCCGCTGTAATCAGCCAGATCTGCCGCGGGAGACATGGTCATACTCATGTTGATACCGGTATCGCCATCGGGTACGGGGAATACGTTGAGTTCGTTGATCGCTTCTTTTTGATTGTGAATGGAATTTGCTGCGGAAACCACCATGCTTGCATAGGTAGCACCGTCAATGGTAACAGGGGACGCTTCTTTTACGTTCTGCTCGTCTTTCATGGATATAACTCCTTTAGATCATTATTCACACAGAAGTATTTTAGCACATAAAAACCGTTTTGTCAAGCCCTTACGATGGTTTACTGCTCAACATTTTCAATAATTCGCATTTTTCGACCGAAAAACCACTCCAACGACCTTCGGGCCGGCATGGGAAGCGATGATCGAGCCGATTTCGGTGCGCATCACGGGGGAATAACCCAGCGCATCGGTCAGCAGTTTTTCCATCGCGTCGCCGTCTGCAGGGTTGCTTCCGTTGAGAACAACGTAAGGAGCGCCTTGCTCTATCTCGCTCACCACCTTTTCTGCAATCTTGGGCAGCAGCTTCTTTTCGCCGCGGATCATTTCGTTATTCTCGATCTTGTGATCGCAGATCCGCATGATGGGCTTGATGCCCAGCGCCTCGCCCACAACTGCCACTGCGCCGGGAATGCGTCCAGACTTCTTGGCGTACTTCAGGGTATACGGAGCAAAATAGATCAGCACGCGAGACAGCCAGTCACGGATACAGGCTTCCACCTCGTCAGCGGACTTCCCTGCTCTCACCTGCTCTGCCGCCGTCAGAACGGCGTAGCCGTAGCCGGCGGTATAGGTGCGGCTGTCGATGAGACGGATGCGAAAGGTCTCGCGGCATTCGGGGCGGGCTTCGTAAAACTGCTCTCTTGCCGCCTCTGCGTTGCCGTAGGTGGCAGATGCCTCCCGATTGATGAGGGTCAAGATCAGGTCGGTATAGCCCTCGGTCAGCACCTGCTCGTACAGCTCGGAAAAACGAAAGACCGTGATCTGCGAGGTGGAGGGAAGCGAGGCGGAGCTTTCCAGAAGCTGGTAAAACTCCTCGTTCGTCAGATCCACGCGACTCTCGTAGGCCTTCTCGTCCAGCAAAAAGCTGTAATTCAGTACAGTGATGTCATTAGTCCGCTCCTGCTCCAAGGTAATGTCGGACGCAGAATCGGTAATGAGTTTGATCTTATCCATAGTTGTCTCCATTGTATATCGCATCCAATTTCATACCGCTTGCCGTCACACTTCTCTATTGGCGTTAGCAAGCATCAGCTTGATGCGGTTTTCCTGATTGATCTTGGTTGCGCCCGGGTCGTAGTCGATGGCGACGATATTGACCCCGGGATGATTTTCCTTGATGGGCTTCATCATGCCCTTGCCCATGATATGATTGGGCAGACAGCCGAAGGGCTGAGTGCAGACGATATTGTTGACCCCCTGCTCGATCAGCTCCAGCATCTCGGCGGTCAGCAGCCAGCCCTCTCCCATCTTCGCGCCCAGACCGATGTAGCCCTTGGTAAGGGTACGGGTGTGGTCGAAGGGAGTCATGGGAGAGAAAGAACTGTTTTTCTCGATGATGCGGATCAGATCCTTCTGCTTTTTCAGCAGATACTTATCCAGAACGCGGCAGGCGGTAGCGTACAGCTTGCCCGTGCCGTAGAGCTTGTGATCCACGATACCGTTGTAGACGCAGTACAGGAGGAAGTCCATCAGACCGGGCAGCACTACCTCGGCGTTCTCGGACACCAGAAAATCCTCCAGATGGTTGTTGCCCAGCGGCGAGAATTTTACAAAGATCTCGCCTACAATGCCTACCCGCACCTTATTGCGGGGGCCGCGCTCGATAGCGTCGAAGTCCTTCAGAATCTCCACGTAGGTCTTTTTGACGGTCTTATAAGAGATCCGCTTCTTCGCCATCAGATCCGCAAGCCTCTCGGTCCAGCGATCGCACATCGCTTGCGACGTACCGGGCACCTTCTCATAGGAGCGCACCTGATTGTGCAGAAGCATCATCAAATCGCCCAGCAGAACGCCGTAGACCGCCTTGATCAGCATGGGGACGGTGAGCTTGAAGCCGGGGTTCTTCTCCAGACCCGAGAAGTTCAGCGACAGGACGGGGATATAGTCGTAGCCCGCCTTTGCCAGCGCCTTCCGCAGGAGGGAGAGATAGTTGGAGGCACGGCAGCCGCCGCCGGTCTGGGTAATCAGCAGAGCCACCTTGTGGGGATCGTAAGCCCCGCTGTTGAGGGCGTCGATGAACTGTCCGATGACCAGCAGTGCGGGATAGCAGGTATCGTTGTGGACGTAGCGAAGCCCGCATTGCTTCACTTCGTCGCCCATATTCTCCAGCAGCACCGTCTTGTAACCGTTGTGGTTGAAGATGGACTGAATTATCTTGAAATGCATGGGCAGCATGGTGGGAATCAGAATGGTGTATTCCCGCTTCATTTCTTCGGTGAAAATGACCCGTTCAACGCGTGCGGACATCAAAGCACCTCCTCAGATGTAGTCAGATCGGGATTCCGCTCGGTCTGCTCCAGCGCACCCAGCAGCGAGCGCAGACGGATGGTGACCGCGCCCAGATTGGTGATCTCGTCAATCTTGATCTGAGTGTACAGCTTTCCTTTCTCCTCCAGAATGGCGCGCACCTCGTCGGTGGTGATGGCATCCAGCCCGCAGCCGAAGGAGACCAGCTGCACCAGATTCACGTCGGGGTTTTCGCAGGCGTACTCGGCACAGCCGTAGAGCCGCGCGTGGTAGGTCCACTGGTTGAGCACGTCCACGTTGGCAGGCTTCAAAAGCGTGTCGATGCTATCCTCGGTAACCACCGCAAAGCCCAGATTGGTGGCCAGCTTGTCAATGCCGTGTCCAACCTCAGGGTCGATGTGGTAGGGTCGGCCCGCCAGGATCATGATCTTGTAGCCATTCTCGCGGGCGAAAGCGATGGCACGCTCGCCCTCGCGGCGCACGTCTGCCATCCATTCGGTATAAGCGGCACGACCTGCCACGACTGCGGCGGTCATCTGCTTTTTGGGGAAGTCGATCCCCATCTCATCTCGGAACATCCTGCAAAGCTCGATAGCCAGCTCCTTATCGGAGTTGATGTTCAGGTAGGGATAGAGGAATTTGGTGGTCTTGATGCTGTCCATATTGTGAGACAGCAGCTCGGAGTAGTAGGCCACCACGGGACAGTTGTAGTGGTTGTCCGCGACCTTTTCATCCATATTATAAGAGAGGCAGGGGTAGAAGATCACGTCCACGCCCTTCTCTACCAGAGTTTCCATATGACCGTGCATCAGCTTGGCGGGATAGCAGGCGGTGTCCGAAGGGATAGAATACTGTCCCTTGGCGTACAGTCTGCGGTTGCCAAATCCCGAGGTAATCACATGGAAGCCCAGCTTTTCGAAGATGGCTTTCCAGAAGGGTGCCAGCTCGTACATACCCAGCGCCAGCGGCAGACCGATGGTAATCTTCTCGCCCTTGTCCTCCATGCTGCCCTGCATAGCGGCAAACTTTTCCCGCTTGTAGGCGTGGAGATTGGGGAGCGCGCGGCTCTCGTCCACCTTAAGCCCCGCACCCTTCTCGCATTTGTTGCCCGAGATGTACTTCTCTCCGCCGCTGAAGGTGTTGATAGTCAGGCGGCAATGGTTGGTGCAGGCGTGGCAGGTGACAGCCTTGGTGGAATGGGTGAATTTTTGCAGTGCCTCGGGGGAGATCAGCGCAGACTCCTCCTTTCTCTGCTGCTTGGCATAGAGTGCGGCACCGTAAGCGCCCATCAGACCCGCGATCGAGGGACGGGTGACGTGATGACCGATCTCCAGCTCGAAGGAGCGGAGCACCGCGTCGTTTAAGAAGGTACCGCCCTGGACGACGATGTTCTCGCCCAGATCCTCTGCGGAAGCGGCACGGATGACCTTATAAATAGCGTTCTTGACCACGCTCATGGACAGACCGGCGGAAATATCCTCCACCGACGCACCGTCCTTCTGCGCTTCCTTTACCGAAGAGTTCATGAACACGGTACAGCGGGAGCCCAGATCCACCGGCGCTTTGGCCATCAGACCCAGATTGCTGAACTCGCCGATCTCGTAGTTCATAGATCTGGCAAAGGTCTCCACGAAGGAGCCACAGCCCGAGGAGCAAGCCTCGTTGAGCATGATGGAGTCGATGGCACCGCCGCGTATTTTGAAGCACTTGATATCCTGTCCGCCGATGTCCAGAATGAAGTCCACCTTGGGATCGTAATATTTTGCGGCGGTAAAGTGCGCAATCGTCTCTACCAGACCGTGATCCACGTGGAAGGCGTGACGGATCAGCTCCTCACCGTAGCCCGTGACGGCGGAGCCCGCGATATGGATGCGGTCGCCACAGAGATCGTAGATCTCGCGCAGCTGTTCCCGCACGATCTCCACGGGATTGCCCTGATTGGAGTGATAATATTCGTAAAGGATTCCGCAGTCCCGGGAGATCAGCACCAGCTTGGTAGTGGTGGAGCCGCAGTCGATGCCCAGATAGGCGTCGCCCGAGTATGTAGCGGGATCGATCTTGCGGGAGGATGCCTTGGAGTGGCGCTTGCGGAACACGGCAAGCTCCGCCTCGGTTTTGAACAGCGGAGGAAGATGCGCACGGGTCATCTTGATATTGGTTGCGCTCTCCAGCTTGTTTACCAGCTCCTCGTAGGTGAAAACGTTCACCTGTCCCGTCGCGTACAGCGCCGCGCCGATGGCAACCGCAAGACGGGCATATTCAGGGAAGATTGCGTTTTCTTCGGAAAGCTTGAGGGCGTCCACGAAGGCGTTCTGCAGTCCCTTGTTGAAAGAGAGAGGCCCGCCCAGGAACATGACCTTGCCCTCGATGCGCCGTCCCTGCGCCAGCCCGGCGATGGTCTGATTGACCACGGCGGCGTAGATGGAAGCGGCAATATCCGCTTTGGAAGCGCCCTGGTTCAAGAGAGGCTGGATGTCCGACTTGGCAAACACGCCGCAGCGGGAGGCAATGGGGTAGATCCGCTTGTGCTGCAGAGACAGCTCGTCCATCTCGTCACCGGTGAGGTTCATCAGCGTCGCCATCTGATCGATGAAGGCACCTGTACCGCCGGCGCAGGTGCCGTTCATGCGCTCGTCTGCACCGCCCTTGAAGAAGATGACCTTGGCATCCTCGCCGCCCAGCTCAATAACCACCGAT
>CAZFJJ010000106.1:0-6797 GCA_964519075.1 uncultured Lachnospiraceae bacterium | reverse complement strand
TTGTGCCAAATTCTCTTGCCATATTCATACCTTCTTTCAAAAGATTGCGCGATCGGAACAGCTTGGATTTTACCGTTCCTTCGCTGATTTGGAGCGATTCTGCAATGTCGGACACCTTGCGGTCCTCAATATAGAAGGCCACGACCACGTCTCTGTAGTCTGCCGAGATAAACGCCAGTTCACGGCGGAGGAGACTAAGCTCCTCGCTGTGGATGACGCTCTCCTCCACGCTCTCCTCTGATGCAATGTCAGAAAACTCTTCGAGATCGGTTCCGGATACCGTCTCAGCTCTCTTGTGCTTGCGATCTGCCCAATGACTGTAGCAGTTGCGGGCGATCTGCCACACCCAAGCAGAGAAGTGTTGGGGGACAGTTCCGCCCCGCAGGGCGGTGAGGATGGCGAGGGACACCTCGGAGGTCAGCTCTTCGGCCTCGTTGGGATTGCCCGTGCGCTTCAGGCAAAAGTAGAAGAGCTTCTCGAAGTAGTCTCGGGAAAAACACTCGACCAGACGGTCGGCGGTGGTGGTGTCGTGCATCGAGATCATCTCCTTTCGCTCAGATAGTGTGGAATATGCGAATTTGGTTGCAAGTTTTTTGAAAAAATTCCCCAATTTCCGTAGGGGCGCGCATGGCGCTTCCGATGCTCTTGGATTCGTTGGATTCGTATGTGCTATCTCTACGATGGCTCGGACGTCGGGTGAGCGCCCCTACGGGTTCGTGCGAACATTGTGCCTCTATTCTACCACAAATCGCACCCCTTTGCAAGAGAACCCCTCCCGCGGTTGCCCGTGGGAGGCTTCGAAGGTGTTACCCTTTCCAATACACCATAATATGTGCCGTGCAGGGATAGTCGAGCCTCGGAAGCACGCTGCGATCCATTGCCTCCTGCACAGACAGTACCACGAGTTCGTCGGTTCCGAAAATCAGTTTGGGTGCAGGTACGCTGGTGAGGTGCGGCGGGATCTTCTTTCGTTTGTCTGCAAGATAGGCACGCATCGGCTTCTCCAAGGCGTTGATGATCCGTTCGATTGCGGGATTGATCTTTCTGATCATATCGTGGAAATCGTGCATCTCCACAAAGGGGATAGCGGTTTTGAGCGCGTCTCCATCGCGGCTTAAAAATCCCCATTTTACAAGCTCGTCGGTGTGTACCAGTTGTTCGGTGAGTCCCGCCGTTCGCAGATCCACACCCTCGCGGATGGCGTAGAGAAGCTTGTTGATCTCTCCTTGGGAAGGAAAAACGGAATTGTGATATCCAAACCGTGTGCCGTAGCCGTGCTGGCAAATCTCTTTGGTATCGTGAAAATCACGAGTTAGATGATGATATTTACCGCGGTAGGTGTTGTCAACCCAGTCTTTCGGTAGGTTTCTTCCTCTTTGAATGTTCCCGACGGCTATCCAATGACCATTGTTTGGACGCTCAGGAAGCACCTGCTCCCCGACGACTCTTTCCTCTGCACTAAACAGACCGCAGTCGAGACACCACATCACGATGAACAGCGTAAATTTCTGCTGCTCACTATCGGAAAGCGAGCTAAAATAATCGGTGTCCTTGATCTTCTTCAGCGCTTCAGTGATAGGTGCCAAGATAAGGTCGAGGTTTTCCCTCACGAACGCAAACTGTTCATTATGCGTGTGGGGAACCTTGGCAGGGTCGTTGATAATGAAATCGGTGTAGACCCGATTGCCCACTCGCTTCATCAGCTCATTATCCACCAGCTTATTGACGATCGGCTCCACATAAGCCGTCGCAATTCCGATGGCTTTGGCAAGATCGCTCACCGTGATCGGCGTGGGATACGCGAGGATTAGCAGATTCTGCGCGATCAGATCGTCGTTGACCAGCGAACCGGGCTCGCCATTGAAGCCGGGATTTCCGCTGTTCCATACATACAGCCGCTCGGGCGCGTAGCTTTGCTCTTGATATCCTTCCATATTTGAATCCATTCCTTTCCGAATTTTCTCTCTTCCCATTGCCAGCCGGCTCTTCACCGTCCCAATGGGGATTCCCAGCGCATCGGCGATCACCTCCAGCCCCTGTCCGCGGAAGTAGTGGCGTACCAGTACCTCTCTGTAGGACTCGGTGAGATAGACCAGCTCTGCCATCATCCGCTGATAATCCTCGTCGCGCGACTCCTTATCGGCGATCTCGTAGACTTCGGGATGATCGTCGAGGGAGACGGTAGGGAAGCGGTACTTCTCCCGCAGCCTGCCGTAGAAGGTGCGGCGCAGCACCGTGGCGAGAAAGGCGCGCATATTTTCGATCTTGCCGCCCCGCTCCAGATAGGTCAGCACGGCAAGCACGGTATCGCCCGCCAGATCCTCCGCATCCGCCAGATTACCGCACTGCGCCAACGCCGCCGACAACAGAAAATCGAGATGTTGTTCCAGTTCTTGTTTTTGTGACATGATCGTGTCTCCGTTTATGAAAGCTTTCATCTAAGAGTTGCTGAAATAGCGATTTGGTTCGATGATTTTTCGAAAATTTTTTGAAACATGCACCATTCTCATTCTACCACACAAATCACCCCTTGGCAAGCGCTAACCTGCCAAGGGGCTTTGCAATTACTGATCGATTTACACCTTTACGCATCCGAATACGCAAAGAGGAGTAGGCTCAGCGGGGATCACAAGGCATCCCGATTCTACCAATGCCCGCATGATAAACGCCATCACATCCAAATGGTGGTGGATATATCCCACCTGCTCGCAAATGGGCAGGAGTGCTTTCGGAACTTCTTTTTTGAGCTGATTCACGGCGATCTCGCAGACTATCTCCATGCAGTCGCAGACCGCATCGATGAGGGGAGTCAGCTTCTCACGCATTTCACCGTAAAACTGTTCTTCCGAGAAAACGGGGAAGTTTACCGAGAGCTTTTCGCCGTCACTTGAGATGTAGCCTCCTTCGATCATCTGAACAATCTGATCGTTTTCACTATCGGGGGCTTTGCCGAGTACAGCGTCGCAGATCGCTTCCAGCAGGGAATCCCAGTTTTGAGGCTGGAATTTCTGGATTTTTCCAATGAGGCGGTAGTTTTCAATCGAGAACCATGCAGTCCAATCTTTATTTCCGCATTTCCCGTATATGCCGTTAAACTGATGATTCACATAATCGTTATCATAACCAAAGACGAAACCGTTGGATCCGTTGGCAAGATGCGGATAGGAGCCGTGGCGTTTCTCAAAACGCTCTTGCGCCGTTGTCATGGAGAGGTACATTATCATATTTGTCAGCGCCCACTTCGTGCGCAGTTCACCGAAGTCCCGCCCGTAATACTCGCATTCCTTGAACCAAGGCAGCAGGTCGTCCACCGCCTTTTGAATCTGCCGTGCTGCCTTCGCAACGGGCGCTTTTGCGGCTTCGATAATCGATTTATCGTGTTCATCGCTGAAGATGATGATGTTGGTCTGAACCTTATCTCCCACCTTGCGAAGCATCTCATACTGAAGGAGCTCGCTTAACTCATCCTCAAGATATACGATGGGCACGCCCAGCTCCACAGCCAATTCCTGTTCGCTAAGTGGAGCAGGGTATGCGGCAAGCATAATGGCTCCGGGGAGCTTGTGCTTGAAGAGCTGCCAATAGTTGTTGGAATTATTTCCCCAGTAATCAAAGCGGAATATACCGGGATCGTAGCTTTTTTCACCGAATGTTCTGGTCCTAGTCCTTCCTTCTTTCAAAAGTTTTCGTGCTTTGAAGAGGTAATATTTTACCATCTCCACGCTGATCTGTTGCTCATTGGCGATCTCGGAGCAGCTTTTGTTATGGATGTAGTAGGCGACGGTAGCGGCGCGGTACTGTGAGGAGAGCAGGGACAGCTCACGGCGGAGAAGAGCAAGCTCCTCCTTATGTATGAGCTGATCCTCGGGAGAGTCCTCGCAGGGGATATAGGTGCCCATAAAGCTCTCGTCGAACTCAACAGTGGGAGCAGATCGCTTACGGATGTAAGTTTTGAAGGTGTTCTCCGCGATCTTCCACAGAAATGCGTAAAAAGCGTCGTCATCTCTAAGTCTGCTCACCGACGCAAGAACGTTGACAATGATCTCCTGGGAAAGATCCTCCGCCTGTCCCTTGTCATAGAGACGGGACATGGCAAAGGCGAAAATATTCTTCATTTCTTCAGAGATCAGTCTTGCCGCATTTGCTTGTTCCATTGTGATCACCTCGTTTGCGTTTTTGAACCGGTTCACCTATACAGTATCAAACATTCGGTTTCGGTTAAATGGATTTTTCAAAATATTCACACTAACTTCGTAGGAGCGCCCCTTCCCGACGAGATCGCGCAAACATCCGACCTTTATTCTACCATAAACCGTTCCCCATATCAAGAGAACCCCTCCCGCGGTTGCCCGTGGGAGGGTTGGTATAGAATCGCTCAATCGCGTTTCATTTCGGCGTCGACCGAAGGAGCGGTGGATTTAGTAGTCAACACGATCTTGTCGATACAAAGACCGTCCTCGCGTCCCTGGACGATCAGCGTCTCTTCTCCGTCAGCGGAGATCTTCAGAGAGCCGATCTTTTTCCAGACGAAGGTGCCGTTGGTATCCTTGAAGTCGTTGGCAGTCTGTACCTGGGAACCGTTCAGAGAGAAGATCACCGAGTCGTCGTTGTCCTCGGAGGACTTCACCAGTGCCCATACGTTGTAGGTTCCCGCCTTTGCCTCCAATACGTAGGTGAGCTTGGCGCTCTTGGTGGTGTTGGGATTGGTGTCGGTGTAAGAGCCGTCCATATTGGGGCCAAAGTACATGGCATAGCCCGACAGACCGCCCGTCTTCATCCAGCGGACGTTCTTGCCGTCGGTGGAAACGGTGGTGAAGGCGTACGCAGAGTTTTCCAGGGCTGCCTCGGTCTCTATGACGATGTCACCGTTTTCATTTGCGACGAACCTGCCGCTGCCCATATCCAATTCCTCGCCGGGAATGATCTCGATGGCGGCGATCACCCAATTTCCTTCAAATGTCAGGGAGAGGGTCGTATCGGTACTTACGACGAAAGCATATTCCGCGGTACCGCCCGCCGCTTGTTGGATTCCGGTGAGCATTGCTTCGCCGTTGGCGCTGACCTTCATCCCGGATGCGGAAGCACCGCCCGATTTGCGGTCGCCTACTACTACGGTAACCATGTAGCTTCCGCTTCTGCGAAGACTTATCTCAAAGGTTGCCTTTGCGGAGGAGTAAATGACGTCCCGATCCCGCAGAGAGGTGGAATCGTTGGACATAGAGGAAGCCTTGAGGGAGGCGAAGCCTTCGGTCCAGGCGTATCTGCCGCTCTTGGAGGATTCGGTACCCGGATCAACGCCGATGTAGTTTTCGGGAACGTTGGAGGTGTTGTCGGTAAAGTCGAAGAGGTATTCATCGCCACCGTCGATGACGGGGAAGGGAACGTCCTTCAGCGCGATGGCGGGAGGAGTGGTGCGCTGCGGCTGAGTGTATTCAGCGACCGTGTTGAAGGTCTCGGGGTCACCGGTACGGGTGGTGATGCTGCCGATGGACTCGTGACGCAGCACGATCTTATCAAAGGTGATGCCCACGTCCGACTGATAGATGCGGAAGGTGTGCCATCCTGCGGAGGAAACGGTGACGGTGAAGGTCATTTTCTCCATATTACAACGAACCGAGTTGGACCAGGTGCTGGATCCGCCGGTATCTACCACGCTGTTGCCGCGCAGAAGGTTCACGGTACCGTCGTCCAGCGCAAAACCTGTGCGGCAGGACTTTCTGGTTCCGTTATCCTCGTCGCCCTCGTTGAGGGTAGGGATGCGGTAGAAGGTACCGTTGTACTTGCCTGCGGTTTCGAAGTAGATGGAATATTCCAGATAAGCGGCGTTTTCAGCGAAATGATCGTCCACACGGGGACCGTTGGAGGCGCCCTTGTAGGTGACGGTCATGGAATCGCCCGAATAGCCCAGATCCTTCACCACTACCCAGCTGTAATCGCCGTTAGAAACGTTGTTGGTAAAGTGCTCCGCTTCAATGGAAACGAGTCCGTTAGTTTCGTAATAACCGGCGGTGGATTCCCGGGCGGGATCAACCGAGGCCACGGTCACCTTCACGTCAAAGGTGCGGGAGAAGCCGAACTTGTCGGTCACTGTGACGCTGCCGGTAGTAGATTTGGATACCTTCGACCAATCGACGGTCAGATACAGCCGCTTTTCCACCTCAACCGAGCCGGTGTAGATGGTCTTGGAGCCGGAGGTCTTGCCGGAGACCTTTTTGCCGTCCGCATCCTCCAGAACGATGAAGGAATCGGTGGTGACGGTGTAATCGTACGCCTGATCTCCCTTGCTGAAGAGGTCGATAAACCGTGCCTCGTCTCCAAGGCTGTGGAACGTGAGCGTCACGGCGGAAGAACTTCCGCTCTGTCCCTCCACGGCGGCTCCGATACCGTTCTCGGCCGCGTCTGCGGGGAGGTAGGTGACGCTGGGCGCGCCCGAGATCACGGGAAGCCAGTTCGCGTTCTGATAGGGATTCATGATTTTGTTCCATTTACCGCCCGAAAGGCTGTTATAGTAAGCAATATCGGACAGGATCGTGTTGTAGGCATCCTCGGCCATCTTGGCGTACGCATTTACGCTGGCGTAACGACCCTGGGAGATATAAAGCTTGTTCTTTTGCTCGTAGACGTTCTTCTGAAGCGTCAGCAGAGTGGAACGGATCTTGTAATGAACGACCTGATAATAGGAATCCTTTTCATCGGCGGGAAGCTTGTTGTAAATAGTCGACGAGAATTCGAAGATCTCGGTCATACGGTTGATGACGCGCTCGGCTTCATCTCCCAGCTCCACCAGACTGTATTCC
>CAZFJJ010000105.1:0-6838 GCA_964519075.1 uncultured Lachnospiraceae bacterium | reverse complement strand
CTATTATTTGTAATTCTTTTGAAGGAGAGGAGACCGTCCCGGTGACGAGATCTCCAACAAGATCAATGAAGTATAATGCAATCGTCGGACAGTCCGGTGGCCCTACCGCCGCCATTAACGCCACTCTGGCCGGAGTTATTTACGGCGCGAAGCTCTCGAATGAGATCGACACGCTGTACGGTGCCTTCAACGGTGTCGAGGGAATGCTGAACGAGAATCTGTGCAATTTGTCGGAGCTCTTTACCGACAATCGGGACATCGAGATCCTGACCCAGACTCCCGCAGCCGCGCTCGGCTCCTGCCGTCTGAAGCTTCCCGATCCCGACAGCGAGAAGGGAAAGGAGACCTTCACTCATTTGTTTGAAGTGTTTGAGAAGTACAACATCCGCAGCTTCTTCTACATCGGCGGCAACGACTCGATGGATACCGTGGCCAAGCTGTCCAAGGCTTCCGAACGGTTCGACTATCCCATGCAGTTTATCGGCGTCCCCAAGACCATCGATAACGACCTGTGCGGCACCGACCATACGCCCGGCTACGGCAGCGCGGCGAAGTTCATTGCCGCTTCCATGCAGGAAGTCCTCCGTGACTGTGCGGTCTACACTGTGAAAGCAGTCACCATCGTGGAGATCATGGGACGGGACGCAGGCTGGCTGACGGCAGCTGCAGCAGTACCTGCGATTCTGTCCAATCACGCCCCCGACCTGATCTATCTCCCCGAAGCTCCCTTTGACATGGAGCGGTTTCTCTCTGATATTGAAGAGAACTTCAAGACTCACCCCGACGTGGTCGTTGCCGTTTCCGAGGGCATCCGCTATGCGGACGGCAGATACGTAGGCGAGGGTACGCAGACCGGAGCTACCGATATTTTCGGTCACAAGTATCTGGCGGGCACCGCTAAGGCGCTGGAGTTCGCGGTCAAAGAACGCTTTGGCTGTAAGGTTCGTTCCTTCGACTTCAATCTTCCTCAGCGCTGTGCCGCGCATATGCTGGCAAAGGCGGACGTAGAAGAAGCCATCGGCGTGGGCAAGTATGCCGTTCATTGTGCAGATAAAGGCATCAGCGGCTGTATGATCGGTTACGTTCGTACCGATGCGCCCTATACCATTTCGTACCGTCCCGTTCCCGTGGCAGAGATCGCCAATCAGGTCAAGGCCGTTCCCCGCGAGTTTATCAACGAAGCAGGCAATTACGTCACCGAGGCTTGCCTTGACTATCTGCTTCCGCTAATCCAGGGTGAGTACCCCACCATATACCAAAACGGTATTCCGCTTCATTTTGACCTGAAAACTCCCAACACTCAGCTCAACAAATTCAAATTAAGATAAATGCCGCCGCTCAGGCGGCGGAATGGAGAATGTTATGCGCGTTTTCAACTTTTCGGCAGGCCCTTCCATGCTTCCTCTTTCCGTATTGGAAAAGGCAGCTTCCGAGATGACCAACTACCGTGATAGCGGAATGTCGGTTATGGAGATGAGCCACAGAACCCCGCTGTACGAATCGATCCTGAACAAAGCAGAAGCGGATCTGCGGACGCTGATGGAGATTCCCGACAATTACAAGGTACTGTTTTTGCAGGGCGGTGCGTCCACCCAGTTTGCGGCAGTTCCGATGAATCTGCTCAACGGAAGCGGCAAGGCCGATTACGTCGTCACCGGTCAATTCTCCAAAAAGGCGATGCAGGAAGCCGCCAAGTACGGCGACGTCCGCAAGGTTGCCTCCTCCGAGGATAAGAACAACACCTATATCCCTCGGCTGACCAAGGAAGACTTCCGTCCCGATGCAGACTACGTGCATATTTGCCTGAATAATACCATTTACGGCACCAAGTGGGATTATATCCCCGATACCGGCGATATTCCGTTGGTAGCTGACCTCTCCTCCTGCATCCTCTCCGAGCCTATCGACGTGTCGAAATTCGGTCTGATCTACGCAGGCGCACAGAAAAATATGGCACCTGCAGGTCTTACCATCGTTATCGTCCGCGAGGATCTGATCGGCAAAGCCCGTCCCGAGACCCCTGCCATGTTTGACTACAAGCTGCTTGCCGACAACAAATCTATGTACAACACGCCCCCCTGCTACTGCATCTATATGGCAGGCCTTGTCTACGAGTGGCTGCTGGACATGGGCGGTCTTTCCGTGATGGCCGAGAAGAATCGCAAGAAGGCGGCGCTTCTTTACAATTATCTGGACAACCAGGACTACTATACCGCACCTGCGGAAGCGTCTGCCCGCTCGCTGATGAACGTCACCTTCGTCACCGGCAACGCGGATCTGGATAAGCTGTTCGCCAAGGAAGCGGAGAAGAGCGGTCTGTTCAGCCTGAAGGGTCACCGCTCGGTCGGCGGTATGCGTGCGTCCATCTATAACGCAATGCCTTACGACGGCGTAGTTGCGCTGGTCGAATTCATGAAGGCGTTTGCTGACAACAATCCCAAAAACTGATCCGAGGTGTTTCTCCATGAAAAGCGTACTTTTGATGAATTCCATCGCCGACAGCGGTATCGAACAGTTTGACTATACCCGCTATCATCTTTCCACCGACGAGGAGGATCCCGATCTGATCCTCGTCCGCTCTGCATCGCTCCACGACAGAGAAGCGAATCCCTCGCTGAAAGCCATCGGCAGAGCGGGCGCGGGCGTTAACAACATTCCCGTAGAAGATCTGGCAGAGAAGGGCGTCGTCGTTTTCAATACCCCCGGTGCCAACGCCAACGGCGTGAAAGAGCTTGCGATCGCGGCGCTCCTGCTGTCTGCCCGTGACATTTACGACGGTATCAAGTGGGTCAACTCGCTGGAGCCTACACCCGAGGTTGCCAAGCGTGTGGAAAAGGAAAAGTCCCGCTTTGCAGGCATCGAGCTGGCCGGCAAGACCCTGGGCGTCATCGGTCTCGGAGCCATCGGCGGCATGGTTGCCAACACCGCGCTGGAGCTGGGTATGAAGGTCATCGGCTACGACCCCTTTATGAGCGTAGAAGCCGCGTGGAAGCTGAGCAGCAACGTGAAAAAGGCCTCCGGCTTCGACGAGATCTACCGCCGCAGCGACTTTATCTCCATCCACGTTCCCTCCACCAAGGATACCAAGGGAATGCTCTCCGCCGCCGCTTTTGCGCAGATGAAGGACGGTGTTCGTCTGATCAATCTGGCAAGAGGCGATCTGGTCAAGACCGCCGATCTGAAGGAAGCGCTGGAGAGCGGAAGGGTCGCCCGCTACGTCACCGACTTCCCGGATGCTGATACCATCAACTATCCCGGCATCGTGGCGATCCCTCACCTGGGCGCATCCACCAACGAATCCGAGGAAAACTGCGCCCGCATGGCAGCCCTCCAGCTCATCGACTACGTGGAGAACGGCAACATCAAGAACAGCGTCAACTATCCTACCGTCGTGCTGGATCGGGGTAGCTGCACCCGTATCGGTGTGATGCACCACAACCGTCCCGGCGTGATCTCGGGTATTTCCACCGCCGTTGCAGGCCACGGCTTCAACATTGAGCACATGGTCAGCGGAAACAAGAACGACATGGGCTATATGATCGTGGACGTTCACGGCGATATTCCCGCATCACTGCTGGCTGAGATCGACGCCATTGACGGCGTCATCCGTGCGCTGGTGTTTAAGGGATAATAGCATATTGAAAAGAACCTCCGCAAGGGGGTTCTTTGTTTTGTATATCCAATTCACCAAGCCTCCCTCCGAGAGGGAGGTGGCGCAGAAAGCGAAGCGTCTGCGTCGGAGGGAGCCTGCGCACCTATGGAGTTCGGCAAGATATCATAGTCACGCACTCTCCCTCACCCACTTCGTGGGAGCTCCCTCTCGGAGGGAGCCTTGGGTATGCGTAAAAACATCTTCTAAAACTATTGACAGCACTCACATAAAGTGCTAAAATGAGAGTGCCAAACAATTTCATATATTTTTGCCCTTAGGGATAACTGTACTTTGAAAAAGGTGTTTTCTCTCTTTTGTGCATCCTCTCTAAGGGTGTTGAAATTGTCTTGCGACAATGAGGGATTCACTTTTTGTTTAGAAAGGTTAAGTACAATGAAAAAATCTCACGAAAAGACCGTCCGCGTGCAGATCGAGGATAAAGTATACAACGCCAAACTTGCCAAAATCAGCGAAGGCATGAAAATTGGTGTAGAGTTTTCAATCGTTGATGAAGTCTACCGTTTTTGGAACAAAGGAATCATTGGCCCCGCCAAGATCGATGAAGAGTTTACCGTACATGGTACTACACTCCGAGTTGTCTTTTTCAACGATGAGCTGGATATCGTGCAATACGGACGTTATGTCAGTAAACAAATACCCTATACCGGCCTTCCCAAGTTGACTTTTTGGCAAGTTTTACTGATGCTTTGCAGCCTGGCGTTGCCTATCCTGACACTGGGTGGAAAAATTCCAATTTTAATGGGGCTTGCCGTTTGTGCATTGATATACATAATCAGTATGAATCCTTTTACTTCAAAATCTACGAAATTACTCATTTCTCTGGGATTATTAGCCTTTGCTTACGCTCTGAGTTGGTACTCTATGGGTGAATTTGCGCTATTGAACAAACTACAATAATGGATAGATTTACTCTCCTGTTGTGACTGTTGTTGCATGAGGAGAGTTTTTTCTGCAGTGTTTTTTCTCATAACTCTTGCAAATTCCCTCAAACTGTGCTATACTATAAAATAATGCCTAATTATTGCTTACGGGAGGGTGCTATGGATCAGATTTTACAGCGGATCGAACATCTGCGCAAAACGCTTGCTTATCACAGCCGCAAATACTACGTGGAGGATTCTCCCGAGATCTCCGATTTTGAATACGATAAGCTCTTCTACGAGCTCAAAGCACTGGAAGAAGCGCACCCCGAGTATGACGATCCCAACTCGCCTACTAAGCGAGTCGGCGGCGCGGCACTATCCAAATTTGAGAAGATCACCCACACCGTCCCGCTGAAAAGCCTTACCGACGTGTTCTCCTACGACGAGCTGCGCGCCTTCTGCAGTAAACTGGAGGCGGAGTTCGGTAGTCTTGAATACTCGGTGGAATGCAAGATCGACGGTCTGTCGGTCGCCCTCCATTACGAAGGCGGACGGCTGATTCATGCCGCTACCCGCGGTGACGGTTCGGTGGGCGAGCTGATCACCGAAAACGCCCGCACGATCCAGTCCATTCCGCTGACCATCGACTACGACGGCACGCTGGAGGTTCGCGGAGAAGTGTATATGCCCCGCTCCTCCTTTGAAGCGCTGAACCGTCAGAGAGAGGAAAACGAGGAAGCCCTCTTTGCCAATCCCCGCAATGCGGCGGCAGGGTCGCTTCGTCAGCTGGATTCCAAGATCACCGCGTCCCGTAAGCTGGATATTTTCCTGTTTAATCTCCAGCTTTGCGACCGCACCTTCGATACCCACATTGACACGCTGGAATTTATGAAAGCGCAGGGCTTCAAAGTCGTGCCGTTCTATGCCAAAGCCAACAATGCCGACGAGATCATTGCAAAGATCGAGGAGATCGGCAGGATGCGGGAGAACCTCCCCTTCGATATCGACGGCGTGGTTATCAAGGTCAACTCTCTCGCACGGCGCGAGGAGATCGGCGAAGGCAGCTCCACCCCTAAATGGGCGGTCGCCTACAAATTCCCCCCCGAGCAGAAGATCACTCGTCTGCTGGATATTTCCATTCAGGTAGGGCGCACCGGCGTGCTGACCCCCATTGCCGAACTGGAACCCGTAAAGCTGGCGGGTTCAACCGTCAGCCGCGCGACCCTCCACAACGTCGACTTCATCCACGAGCGGGATATCCGCATCGGCGACTACGTGACCGTTCAGAAGGCTGGGGACATCATCCCCGAGATCGCCGCTTCCCATCCCAATAAGCGGGAAGGCGAGCTGCCCGTTTACGAAATGCCCACCGTCTGCCCGTCCTGCGGCGAGCCGGTGGTTCGGGACGAAGAAGCGGCTACCCGCTGCACCAATGCAGCCTGTCCCGCACAGCTCATCCGCAATCTGATCCACTACGCATCCAAGGACGCAATGGACATAGCAGGACTTGGTCCTGCGCAGATCAAGCTGCTCCACGAAAAGGGGCTGGTCACCTCGGTTGCTGACCTCTACACGCTGAAGAAGGAAGACCTCGTAACCCTCGATCGCATGGGCGAAAAGTCTGCTGACAACCTGCTTGCCGCCATCGAAGCCTCCAAGAGCCGCGGACTGGCAAGACTGCTCTTCGCTCTCGGCATCCGTCAGATCGGCGAGAAGGCAGGCGAGGCACTGGCATCGGCATTTGGCGATGTGGAGCGATTCTTCACCCTTACCGCAGAAGAGCTGTGTACTGTGGATGACATCGGCCTGATCACCGCCGAAAACGTGGTGGACTACTTCTCCCATTCGCAAACCCGCGTGTTGGTTGATGCGCTGAAAGCGGCAGGCGTGGTAACGGCGGTAGCGGCGACCGAAAAGGTGGACGACCGTTTTGCCGGCATGACCTTCGTGCTGACGGGAACGCTCCCGACGCTCACTCGAAGCGAGGCGGAGGCATTGATCAAGCAGTACGGCGGCAAGACCTCGTCTTCCGTTTCGAAAAAGACGTCCATCGTGCTGGCAGGTGCGGAGGCAGGCTCCAAGCTCACTAAAGCAGAGGCATTGGGCGTGCGCATTATCGACGAGAACGAATTCCGCGATCTTTTGAAATAATTGACGAAAAGCGAGTAAAACTATGTTATTTGACACCGTAAAAGTATATCTGAAAGCCGGCAACGGCGGCAACGGCGCCGTCTCCTTCCGGCGGGAAAAATACGTTGCCCACGGCGGTCCCGACGGCGGTGACGGCGGCAACGGCGGAAGC
>CAZFJJ010000104.1:0-6889 GCA_964519075.1 uncultured Lachnospiraceae bacterium | reverse complement strand
GCACAAAGAGTTATAAACCGGAGAATGTGGATTTCGCAGCCAGCGGATCCCAGCCCAGCGGATTACCGTGGTCAGCAGTAGAGAGACAGATTCCGAAAAACATTCTGCTGGAAGCAAGTAACAATCCTTCTACGATCGAACAGCTTTCTATTGAGTTGGGAATTGCAATGCCCTACATGGAAGAAGAAGTGGGAATCTTGGAAAGAGCAACCCTACTGAAAAAGATAAGAAATCAGTATATCACCAACTTCTTTATTCAAGACAGAGAGACTCAACACGCAGTGTATAAGATTCTCCGAAACGATTCGATAGAACGAAGCCAAGAACTCGATCAAATCATCACCGATTCCCTTCCTGCGATCCGCGAGTTGGACGTTGTAAGAAACGGTATGAGCGATAATGATCTGAAATGGTGGCTGATTCCTCACACAATCGATATGATTAACGGAGAACTGGCAGGAACGTATGACTGGTGTAATCCCACCGTCCGTGAAAACGGAGAAACATGGGGCTTTGTTGGATATGAATTGACCGAACTGCCGGAATCCACTATGATGGGGCATTGCGGTTGCGGAATAGGTGTAGAGTTTTGGACATACAATATCGGCGATTATGATATGTGGCAGCGTGCAGGCGAAATGGATTACGAGGAAGTCGTATTGCTGGGTGATATAATTCTGAATGGTCGAAAACCTTCCGATCTCACGCATACCGAGCTTGATAAATGGAATCGCATCAATGACAGATTCGCACATCTTGATGAGGACGGAAACGTAATCCCCGATTTTGTGGTGCTTGAGAAGGATGCGATGCAAAAGGCAAACGGTATTCTGCGGTCGCACCCCCTATTCGATCAGTTAAAGACTCGCTATCAGAAAGCGCACGATGATCTGATTGCACTATATAAAGCGAACAGCAATCCCGTTCTGCACGAACAACTCTCCTATTACGCCGCCATGGATCTGTGCGCAACGCGCATGATGGCGATCCACGATCTGGTAAACACCGGTCGCCTCGTCGTCCCTGTTGATCCCTCCAAGAGCACCGTGGCAATGTATATGATCATTTCCTAACGCAAAACACTCCTGACCGCTTGGTCAGGAGAGTTTTGCTCTATCGCTTGAATTTACCGGTTTTGTTTTTTGAAATGTGTCGTTCTATGGTAGCAGCCCCATAGGACTTTTGGGAAAGCATTTCCCGTAAAATACAGAGATACCGACCGTCCGACACCAGAACGTGTTCCCACAGATTGAGATTCAAGGTCGCGGCGGCGTGCATCAGAGAGACCGATACCGATTCGTCCTCGGGCGAGGGCGTCAGCATGGGATCGGGATGGTTGTGCGCCAGAACGATGTGGGACGCTTTCGCTAAGATCGCGTACTCCATGATCTGACGGACGTCCACGCCGGACGAGTTGACGCTGCCTTCGCTGATCTGATGGGTGGCGATCAGACGGTAATCGGCAGAAAGCAGAAGCACCAGAACCCGCTCGCGGACAAGTCCGTCCAGCTGCTTCACCAAATAGCGCCCTACGTCGTCCAGATCCTTGAAATACCGTGGGGTTTTGCTGTCCTCTTTTTCTGCACGGCGGTACAGCTCTGCCATCAGGCAGATCAGGTCGGCGCTTTGCTCGCCGATGCCCGACACCGCGGTCAGCTCGTGGCGCTTGGCAGACAGCACGCCCGACAGACCGCCGAAGTGATCGATCAGGCGATGGGCAGTTTCGTTGGTATTGATCCGCGGGATGCTGTAAAATAGCAGCATTTCTAAGATCTCGTGATCGGCCAGGGCTTCCCCGCCGCCTTGGCGAAGCTTTTCCCGCATCCGATCGCGATGACCGCCGTGAATCGGCTTGCATTTGCTTTGGGCGTTAATACTCGATCACCGTTTCATGACCGGTCTTGGCGGAGCGATAAATCGCGTCCAAGATCTTCATCAGCACAACGCCGTCCTCGGCAGGCGCGATGCACTCGGTGCGACCTGCGATGCAATCGATGAAATGGTTGATCTCGTTCTGGAAGAGACCGTTGAAGGAAAGCGCGGTGGGATAGGTCAGGTTCACGTCTGCCATGTAGCCGTTGACTACAGTGTACATCTCCAGCTCGGGATCCAGTTTTGCACCGCCCTTGGTGCCGAACAACTCGATCTTACCCTCGTCCTTTTTCAGATTCAGGTCGAACGCCGCCTCAACGTGGAGAACAGAGCCGTTATCAAAGCGGATCATCGCCGATGCCAGATCCTCAACGGTAACGGGATCGTTGTCCGTTGCGCCTGCGGAGCGGTATGCACCGGGATTGCGGGCAACACCGGGACGGTCGCCCAGCTTACGGAAGGTGGCACCGTAGACCGACACGGGCTTGGGGCCACCCATCAAGTAGCGCACCAGGTCGATGACGTGTACGCCCAGGTCGATGAGGGGACCGCCGCCGCTGCGGGTCACGTCTGCGAACCAGCCGCCGGGATTGCCGTGACGGCGCAGATAGGTTGCCTTTGCATAGTACAGCTCGCCGAAGTAGTCGGTGTCGATGAACTCCTTCACCAGCTTGCAATCGTTGCCGTGACGGCGCACGAAGCCAATCATCAAGAGCTTTCCGCACTCCTCGGCAGTCTTTTTCATCTCTGCTGCCTCTTCGGCGTTCAGCGCCATAGGCTTCTCACAAAGAACGTGCTTGCCTGCCTTCAGCGCGGCGATGGTACAGGGCGCGTGACCGTTGTTCCAGGTGCAAACGCTGACGGCGTCCAGCTCGTCGAGGGCGAGCATCTCGTCCAGGTTCGTGTACAGGCGGGTGATGCCGTACTTCTTGCCCATGTAGTTCAGACGCTCTTCGTTAACGTCGCAGAATGCGTAAAGCTCGGTCTCGGGATTGGAAAGATATGCCTGAATATGCTCCAGCGAGATACTTCCTACGCCGATGATACCAATTTTGTATGCCATGATTTTGTACCTCCGTACTCTTTAGTTTGCCGCGATGATGGAGCGCAGATAGTCTGCCGCCATCGCGATGTCTGCGGCGGGGTCTGCGCCGCACTCGCGCTCGATGGTGAGGAAGCCGCGGTAGCCGATCTCGTCCAGCGCCTTCAGGTAGCTCGGGAAGTCTACCCCTCCCTTGCCCAGCGGCAGTTCCTGATAGGATCTACCAAGATGCGCCAGCGCATCCATCTTGACGCCGTACACCACCTCGGGATCCTTTTCGTAAATGCGGATGCCATCCTTGGCGTGGGTGTGGACGATGTAGTCCTTCAGCGTGTAGACCGCTTGCACGGGATCGTCGCCGGTGACCATCACGAAGTTGGCAGGGTCAAGGTTCACCGCAACGCCGCGGGATCCGAGAGAATCCAGGAAGTTCTTCAGCACGATGGCGGTCTCGGGGCCGGTCTCGATGGCAAAGTGTGCGTTCAGCGAGTCGGCGTACTCCGCAAGGGTGTGGCAGGCCTCCTGCATGATCTTGTAGCGGTCGTGGTTCGGATCGGCGGGGACTACGCCGATGTGGGTGGTGACCACGTCGGTGCCCAGCTCCTTTGCCAGCTCCAGAATGCGCTTGGATTTTTCGATGAGAGAGGGATTCAGCTCGGCGTTGCCAAAGCCGTGACCGAGATCGCCGCAGAGGGCGGAGAACACCAATCCGCTGCCGTTCATCATGGACAGAAGCTCGCGGATCTTGGCGGGAGTCATATTCTCGGGCGAGTGTGCGCCGGTAGTGGAGTACATCTGGATGCCCTTGGCTCCGATAGACGCAGCGCGGCGGATCGCCTCTGCGTCGGGAAGCAGGAAGGAATCCAGCATGGCTCCGATGGGGAAATGATACATGGAAATACCTCCGTAGAGTGATTCTTAGATGGGTTCAGTATAACACAGTTTTCTCCGAAATGCAAGGGATTTTCGCAAATTACAAGAAAATCCCGACCATCGTCGGGATTTCAGTGATCACCCCAGCAGCACGTCGGTGGCCAGCATCAGGCAGAAGCCGGCAAGGAGTGCCCAGGTAGCGCCCCGCTCGGAGCCGTGGGCGTGGGTCTCGGGGATCATCTCGTCGCTGATGACGTAGAGCATGGTGCCTCCCGCAAACGCCAGCGCGAACGGCAGGATCGCGTTTGCAAGTGTCACGGCGAAATAGCCGATGAGTGTACCCAGCACCTCAATGACGCCGGTCAGGGCAGCGCAGACGAAGGTCTTTCGGGGCGAGACGCCTGCCGCCAGCATGGGCGCGATGATGACCATACCCTCGGGGATGTTCTGCAAAGCGATACCGCCTGCAATTACCAGCGCCTCGGCGGTATTGCCCGCGCCGAAGCCGACGCCTGCGGCGATACCTTCCGGAAGGTTATGGATAGCGATGGCGGCAACGAACAGCAAAACCTTGTTCAGATCCGCATTATGTTCGTGGGCTTCTTGGTCGGGACCCATCATCTTATGCAGGTGGGGGACGAGCTTATCCACCAGGTTCAGACAAAGTGCGCCCACGAAAATGCCGACGATGGCGATGACGAGTCCCCACTTGCCGCCGTATTCCACCGAGGGGAGGATCAAACCCAGCACCGCCGCCGCCAGCATCACGCCCGCGGCAAAGGAAAGGACTATGTCCGAGAAGCGATGCGATATTTTTTTGAAACAAAAGCCGATAACAGAGCCGATAACGGTAGCGCCTCCTACTCCCAGCGCAGTTAATAAAACGAGTTCCATACGTCTCTCCTGTTCTTTATACGTTCCGTAGCGCCCCCACGGGGGGCTGTTATCAGTATAGCACAAATCGGCAACTTGTGCAAGTGAATTTTCAAAAATAAGAGCACAGCCGACGCTGTCGTTCTTATACGACTGCAGAGCCGCGCAAAGATGCACAAAGGGGGCTTGAACACAATAATCCCCCTCGTTGGAGGGGGATTTGATATTATCAAACAATTTGGAGCAGCGCCGTCTTCACGTCGCCGTACATATAGAGCGAGCCCAGCATGATCAGCGGTCTGCCCTGCGCTTTGGCAAGAGCGACTGCCTTGGCAACGCCCTCCGGGATTGTGTCCGCCGCCTCTGCAGGGACGCCCAGCTCTTGGAAGACCTCCGCATAGCGCTCGGCGGGGAGCGAGCGGGGATTGTCGGGCGTGACCGTCACCGTCGCCGCTGTCAGAGGGGCAAGGGTGGACGCCATGTCGCGGTACGCCTTATCCTCCATTACGCCGGTGAGAAGGACGACCTTTTGATCGGGAAAATAGAGCTCTATGCTCTCCGCCGCCGCGGTGACACCTTCCATGTTGTGACCGCCGTCGTAGACCGCGATGGGATTCTTTGAAAGCAGCTCAAAGCGCGCCCGCCAGCGGGTGCTTGCAAGCCCCGCGCGCACCGAATCCTCGGGGATACACCACCCCAGGGAGCGCAGGCAATCCACCGTCTCCAGCGCAATGGAGGCGTTGTGAGGCTGGTAGGAGCCGCGCAGCCTGACGATCAGGTCATCGCGATTCTTGTAGGAGAAACGGATGCCCTCCTCCAGCGAACAGGACTCAGTGGACAGGCGGCGGTAATCTGGCGCATAGAGCGGAGCAGCCATCTCTTTGGCTTTGGCGGCGATGACCGCGCCCGCGCCGTCGTGGGTGCCGCCCCAGACCACGGGAACACCCGCTTTGATGATCCCCGCTTTTTCAGCGGCGATTTTTTCGAAGGTATCCCCCAAAAACGAAACGTGATCCAGCGCAATGCCGGTGATCACCGAGACCTCTGCGGTGTCGATGACGTTTGTACAGTCCAGTCTGCCGCCCATGCCGGTCTCCAACACCACGATATCGCATTCCGAACGGAAGAAATATTCAAAGGCAATGGCGGTGATCAGCTCGAACTCGGTGGGAGCGTCCTCCATCCTGTCGGCATAGCCCTTGACGTATTCGGTGATCTCGGCGAGGATTTCGTCGGGGATGGGCTGACCGCCGACGCACATCCGCTCGTTGAAGCGCTCGATAAAGGGGGAGATGTACAGTCCCGTGCGGTAGCCTGCCGTGCGGAGGATGGACTCCAGCATGGCGCAGGTAGAGCCTTTGCCGTTGGTGCCCGCCACATGAACGATCTTCAGCTTGTTCTGCACGTTGCCGAGATTTTGCATCAGCTCGCCGATGCGGGAGAGTCCCGGCACGCTTCCCTTCCAGCTGATGGAATGGATATAGGATAATGCTTCTTCGTAGGTCATAAGATCGCCTCCGATTATAGTTTTGCGCCGATTTTATGCAGCTGGCGCACGAAAGCGCGGTTTTTCAGCAGTACGCAGAAGATTGCGATCTCGATCGCGCCGATGATGAGATAGGTGGGGATGCGCAGGACGAGGGTCGGCCAAGGAGTGGCGTACCACCAGTAGATACCGATCGTCTTGACGATCATATTGCCGACGACGTGCCCGGCGTAGACTGCAATAAGCAAACGCGGTAGCAGGGGCAGCTTCGGCATGACGCGGAACAGAAGTCCGCACAGCCCGCCGGTCAGCGCCATGCCCAGGGTGATGAGCGGATTGATGCCGAATCCGCAGTAGAAGCAGCCGAGAATGTCGCCCACCGCACCGGTGACCAGTCCCGCCACGGGTCCGAAGAGGATGCCCGACAGCAGCACCGGCGTATTCTCCAGCGACAGGCGGAACCAGTCTAGGTTCACCACGGCGAACCGTTTGAAGATCATGGTCATTGCCGCCAGCAGCGCGCAGAAGACCATGGTGGACAGACGCTTGTTCAGTTTCATGAAAAAACCTCCCTTTCATGCCCGCAGGCACAGATCGTCCTCGCCACGGGCACGAAAAAGGGAGACCTCTTCCGTTATCCTATGAAGCGGGATGCAGGACTGCCACCGCAAACGATCGCTTTGACAAGCACCGCTTTTCGTTCCACCGACAACTCCCCGTCCGGCAGACACTTCACGCAGACA
>CAZFJJ010000103.1:1846-6918 GCA_964519075.1 uncultured Lachnospiraceae bacterium | reverse complement strand
GAGAAAACGGCAAAGCCTGCCGTTCCCTTCGGCGGTAAGTACCGCATCATCGACTTTCCCCTGTCCAACTGCGTAAACTCGGGCATTGATACCGTGGGCGTGCTCACCCAGTATCAGCCTCTCCAGCTCAACGAGTACATCGGCACCGGTCAGCCTTGGGATCTGGACCGCAATATGGGCGGCGTTTCGGTGCTTCCCCCCTATCAGGGCATGAAGGGCGCCGACTGGTATAAAGGCACCGCCAACGCTATCTATCAGAATCTGGATTTTCTGGATCGCTACGATCCCGAATACGTTCTCGTGCTGTCGGGCGACCACATCTATAAAATGGACTACGATGCAATGCTTAGCTTCCACAAGGAGAAGAACGCTGACTGCACCATCGCCGTGCTGACCGTTCCCATGGAGGAAGCCTCCCGCTTCGGCATCATGAATACCCGCGAGGACGGCGAGATCTTTGAGTTCGAGGAAAAGCCCAAGCAACCCAAATCCGATAAAGCATCCATGGGCATCTACATCTTCAGCTACAAAAAGCTCCGTCAGTACCTGATCGACGACGAGAATACCCCCGGCTCGTCCAACGATTTCGGTAAAAACATCATCCCCAATATGCTGAACGCAGGGGAGAAAATGTACGCCTACCCCTTCGTGGGCTACTGGAAGGACGTGGGAACCATCTCCTCTCTGTGGGAGGGCAATATGGATCTTCTGGGCGAGCATCCTAACTTCAACCTGTACGACCGCTCCTGGCGGATCTTCTTCCGCTCCACCGGCAATCCTCCCCAGTACGTGGGCGAGGAGGCGAAGATCGTCAACTCCATCATCACCGAGGGCTGTGAGATCTACGGCACCGTGGAAAACTCCGTCCTCTTCAGCGGCGTGTACGTGGCGCCCGGCGCGGTCATCCGCGACAGCGTTATTATGAACAACGTCCGGGTAGAAGCAGGGGCTACGGTGGACTATACCATCATCAGCACCGACACCATCGTCGGCGAGGGCGCCACGGTAGGCGCACCCAAGGCCGAGGGCGTGGGCATCGCCGTCGTGGGCGCAGAGCTGAGCGTTCCCGCCGGCAAGACGATCCCCGCCGGGGCAATGGTCAATGCCGCCAAACTCGAAGAGCTGAGCAAGTAAGGAGGAACAGATTATGGCAGCCGGAATTATTTTCGCAAATCTGAACAATAAAAACATTCCCGAACTCACCGCAGTTCGTACCCAGGCGTCCGTCCCTTTCGGCGGCAGATACCGCCTCATCGACTTCGTCCTCTCCAGCATGGTCAACGCAGGCATCACCGACGTGAACGTCATCACCAGCTACAACTATCAGTCTCTGGTAGACCATCTGGGCAGCGGCAAGGACTGGGATCTTGCCCGCCGCAAAGGCGGTCTGCGCCTGCTGACGCCCTATATCGCGTCCTTTTCCACCCGCGGCGCCAGCCGTTACGATACCCGTCTGGACGCGCTGTACAGCATCTCCGACGCGCTGATGAAGACCAAAGACGAGCTGCTGGTCATCGCAGACTCGGATGCGATCTTCAATCTGGACATCAGCGACATGATCGCCAAGCACAAGGAAAGCGGCGCCGACCTGACCTTTGCGGTCAAGCGGATGACGCTCTTTGGCAATCAGTCCGAGCAGTATAATCTCTACGACTCCGACGCAGAGGGCAATCTGACCGAGGTGGCAGCCCATCCCCGCTTCGTGGAAGGCGAGCGGGACGTGAGCATGAATCTGTGGATCGCGAGCCGCACCTTCCTGCTTGCCGCCATCCAGGATGCCGCCGCCCACGGCTTTGACAGCGTGACCAAGGGCATTGTCGCCCGCTACATGGGCAGAGCCAGCATGAAGGTCTACCGCTACGACGGCTTCTTTGCCTGCACAGGCTGTCTGGAGGACTATTTTGCCTGCTCCATGCAGCTGACCACCGACAAGGCTATGCGGGACGGACTGTTCAACGCCAAGAACCAACCCATCATCACCAAGGTGCGCAACTCGCCCTCCACCCAGTACGTGGAAGGTAGCAGCGTGAAGAACTCCATGATCGCCGACGGCTGTGTGATCGAGGGCACGGTGGAAAACTGTATCCTCTTCCGCGGCGTGCGGGTCGGAAAGGGAAGCGTGGTCAAGAACTGCATCCTCTTCCAGGACACCATGGTGGGAGAGGGCAGCCATCTGAACTGCGTGATCACCGACAAGAACGTAGCCATCCGCAACGGCGTGATGCTCAGCGGACATCCCTCCAAGCCCTTCTACATTGATAAGAATAAGATGATATGACCTCGAAAAATCCGCCCGATCGGGCGGATTTTTTGAGAAAGAATAAAGAATAGAAGAAAGAATAAATTAGGAAGTTTTTCGGCTTCGCCGAAAAACGAATTGATGATAGTATGTGGGAAGGTTTCGATTGGGGTGGGCGGTTTGTCTGATTTGTCAAAAAAGTCACTCTTAAATTGTACAAATTGCCGTTTTTGTCAATAATCATGGTAAAAATAGCGGAAAGTTATTGACAAATTGTGAATTTTGAGATACAATATAGTTACCAATGAGCGAGGCGAACTCCGCTCAAATTTTATTTGGAGGAAAACTATGAAAAAGACACTTTCTCTTCTTCTGGTGATCGCGATGATTGCTTGTATGCTGCCTGTATTCACCTTCGGCGTATCTGCAGCTGAAAGCATCAACGTTCCGATCGCGAAAACCGCTAACGGCTGGGCCGTTACCGGTCAACCCACCGAGCCTTGGGCAAAGACTTGGACTGTTTCGGACACCGAGCTGTATCTGAACGCAGGCTGCGATCAGGGCTACTACGTATTTGACGTAAACGCTCCCGCAGGCAAAATGTCTGCAACCATCCAGACCAACGCAGCGTCGAGCTCCTGCAACGGTATCCTGTTTGCACTGACCGACGCAGATAACGACCGCGCATTCTGGGAAGATGCTGACATGGGCGGCTACTGGCTGTTCGTGGACGAAGGAAACCGCGTTCGTATTTCCAAACTGGGCAAGTACAACGGTGCTCCCGGCTGGAAGGATCTGATCGGTAGCGCTGATTGGATCGACCTGGACGACAAGGGCATTGACGTTACTACCGGCGTTACTCTGACCGCAGAGTGGGACAACAGCGGTAACATGAAGGCCTACGTAAACGGCGAGCTGTACTACACCTTTACCGATTCCGACAACCCCTTCACCGGTAACCTGTGTGCCGTTCGTATGAAGGAAAAGGCTGTTTCCGGCGCAGTATTCACCTCTATCGAGATCGAGCCTGCAGTCATCGAGATCACCACCGCTGAAGAGTTCCTGTCCATAGAAAATAATCTGGACGGCAACTACAAGCTGATGAACGACATCACCCTGACTGAAGGTCTGTCCTACAGAGAAGAGGGCAAGAAGTTCACCGGCACCTTCGACGGTAACGGCAAGACCATCACCCTTGATTTCGTTGATACCGACTCGGCACGTTCCGCAGTATTCTGCACCGTTGCCGGCTGTACCATCAAGAACCTGAACGTAGACGGCAATCTGTATAGCAGCGGCAACAGCACTGCGGCACTGATCGGTACCGTAAAGGACGACGGTAGCGTAGTGGTTATTGAAAACGTTACCACCGACGTGGATATCGTGAACATTCCCGATTCCGGCAACGGACAGGGCGGTATCATCGGCTGCGTGGAGAATAAGCCCACCGTTAAGCTGATCAACTGTGTCAACAAGGGCGACATTGCTTGTGAAAAGCCCGGCGGTCTGATCGGTAATGTAACCGATGGCGCAACCATCGAGATCACCGATTGCGTCAACGAGGGCAACGTGACTGCAACCAATCGCTACGCAGACTATCGCGGCGCAGGCGGCTTCATCGGCGTTGTCAGCAACGGCGGTGCAACCGTTACGATCAAAAACTCTGTCAACAAGGGCAACGTAACTGCCAACTACAACGTTGCAAACGCATACGTTGGCCACAATAATTCTACCAACTATACCGTAGAGGGATGCACCAATACCGGCACCATCACCTCCGGCGGTCTGGTTCTCTCTGCAGAGACCGCAGTTGCACGCGACCAGGGTATCTGGGGCAGTGCAGGCTTTAGCTACAACGCAAACGAGTCCAAGCTCAGCGGTTCTCCTGAATTCCATGCAACTCCTTCTATGGACAACTGGAAGGCGTACATCAACGGCGTTGAGGCTACCGATAAGGTTACCGTTACCGACAAGGGTAACAGAAGAGTTGAGATCGTTGCGGATTGCACCGGCATCGAGATCGACGGCTATGCTGCAGTGACCATCGTTTGGGAAAACGGTAAGTATTCCACCTTTGGTCAGGTCACCTCCACCAAGGAAGCGGCAGCTCTGCTGGCAGCTACCCCCGAGCTGGAAGGCAAGCTCACCGAGCTGGAGATCAACGTTGACTCCGCAACTGCTGAGAATCCCTTTATGAACGGCGATCAGCCCAGCGGCTCCTTTGGCAACCTGTTTGATGACAACCCCAATAACAAGTATGAGGGTAGCCACTACTACGGTGCAATGACTATCGCATTTGAGCTGACCGAGGCTTCCAAGATCAGCCATTACGCTCTGGGCACCGGCGGTGACGATACAAGCTATCCTCAGCGTCAGCCTGCCGAGTGGAAACTGTGGGCATCCGTAGACGGCAACGAGTACGTTCTGCTGGATCACAGAACCGCAGGTTCTCTGCCTGTAGCCAACAACGCGCGTACCATCTACACTGCTGAACAGACCGACGTAGAGTATAAGTACGTTAAGGTGGAGATCCTCTCCTTCGTAACCGATGCAGTTCGCGTGGAAGGCATGAATGACTGGTGCCAGATCGGCGAGATCAAGGTTTATACCTGTGAGCACACCTGGGGCGAGCCCGTTGTGGATGACGCAACCTGCACCGAGGACGGTTCCTCCACCAAGACCTGTGAGGTCTGCGGTGCAGAGGTCGTTACCGTAATCGATTCCGAGGGTCACGACTATGTTGACGGTGTTTGCACGGTTTGCGGAGACGACATCAACACTCCCGAGATCAATCCTCCCCAGACCGGCGACGCCATCCTGGCAGTATCCGCAC
>CAZFJJ010000103.1:0-1836 GCA_964519075.1 uncultured Lachnospiraceae bacterium | reverse complement strand
CTCCTTGCAGCAGCCGCTACCGTAGCAGTAGCCCGCCGCCGCAAGAACGAGGAATAATTCAATCTATCCAAAAAGCAGACGCTTCGGCGTCTGTTTTTTGGATGGGGAAGGGTATTTCATTATTCTTTGTTAAAACTTTAACAAAACCATTTCCTATCTTTCTCATGATTTGTGACATATTCCGATTGACAAACCCGCATTCCCGTGATATAATAACCGTGGATAGGTCTATCTTTTTACGGACGGCTCATCCACGGTTATCCTTTTTCATTTTATCAAAAGGAGAGTATTACATGAAGATTTTATACGTAGGCGGCGAAGCGCTGCCCTTTGC
This sequence comes from uncultured Lachnospiraceae bacterium, assembly GCA_964519075.1. Lineage (GTDB taxonomy): Bacteria > Bacillota > Clostridia > Oscillospirales > CAG-272 > CAKSQF01. Next base: position 1,502 of record CAZFJJ010000103.1, on the reverse strand, counting down.
ATCCACCGGCGGTCTGGGCGACGTGCTGGGCTCTCTGCCCGCCGCGCTGAAGGCCTACTCCCCCGAGGACGACGTGCGCATGGTCATGCCCCTCCACGGCAAGATCACTCCTGCCTGGCGGGAGAAAATGACTAAAGTGGCTGAATTCACCGTTCAGCTGGCGTGGCGCTGCCAGTACTGCGGCGTCTGGTCGCTGGAAAAGGACGGCGTCACCGTCTATTTCATCGACAACGAATACTACTTCAAGCGTCCCCGTCTCTACGGCGAGTACGACGACGGCGAGCGGTACGCATACTTCTCGCTGGCAGTGATGGAAATGATGGAGCGGATCTGCTTCATCCCCGACATCCTCCACGCCAACGACTGGCAGTCTGCCCTGACCGTCATCTACTCCAAGGTTCGCTACCCCCACTACAACATCAAAACGGTCTACACCATCCACAACATCGAGTATCAGGGCATCTACGGCAAGGACATCCTGGGGGAGGTTTTTGCGCTGCCCGCCGACACCATGTCTCTGCTGGAATTTGACAACTGCGTGAACCTGACCAAGGGCGCCATCGTGGCCTGCGACCGCCTGACCACCGTCAGCCAGCGTTACAGCGAGGAGCTGCGCACGCCCTACTATGCATCGGGGCTTGACGGCATCATCGCCGAGAACGCCTACAAATCCTGCGGCATCGTCAACGGCATCGACGTCAGCTACTACGATCCCATGAACGATCCCGATATGATCGGCCCCAAGTTTGGCGCAAAGTACCGTCTGTTCACCAACAAGCTGGCCAACAAGACCGCTCTGCAGGCGAAGCTGGATCTGCCGGTCAGTGAGGGCACTCCCATGATCGCTATGATCACCCGTCTGGTCTCCCACAAGGGCGTGGATCTGGTGAAGCACGTCATCGATCAGGTGCTGGAGGGCGACGTTCAGCTGGTAGTGCTAGGCACCGGCAACGAGGAGTTTGAGAACTTCTTCAGCCATCTGGAGAGCCGCTATCCTGACAAGGTGCGCGCCCTGATCCGCTTTGACAAGAAACTGTCCAAGGAGATCTACGCCGCCGCCGACATCTTCCTGATGCCCTCTAAGTCGGAGCCTTGCGGTCTGTCCCAGATGATCGCTTCCCGATATGCGGCCATCCCCGTTGTGCGCGAGACCGGCGGTCTGTACGACACCATCAAGCCCTACAATCCCGAAACCGGCGAGGGCAACGGCGTCACCTTCTTCTCCTATAACGCCCACGATATGCTGGATGCCATCCGCCGTGCCATCGACCTGTGGCAGGACGAGACCAGCCGCAAGAAGCTGCTCAGAAACGTCATCGCCGCAGATTTCTCCTGGAACGCATCGGCAGAGAAGTACGCCGATCTGTATCGAGGGATGTAATGAGTTATAATTTGGGGGACTTTTGAGAAAAGTTGCAATTCGGCAAGACCGAATTGCCGGAGTTCGCAGGCGACTTGTCGCCTTGGCGAACTCCGGTCCCCAAAGCCCCCCAAAACTTTTA
>CAZFJJ010000102.1:0-6933 GCA_964519075.1 uncultured Lachnospiraceae bacterium | reverse complement strand
GCCGATATCACAGGCCCCTCCATCCCCAAGATCTTCGGCACCAAGAGCGAGGTGTTGGGCAACGAGCAGGGCATGGTGCCTCCCGTCACCTCTACCGGCATCAAGCTGATGAGCATCAATCTGCTCCTGCAGGAGGAGACGATGCCCGTAGTTTGGCGCGGTCCCGTGATCGCAGGCGCGGTGAAGCAGTTCTGGACCGACGTGTGCTGGGGCGAGGTGGATTATATGTACGTGGATATGCCTCCCGGAACCGGCGACGTTGCGCTGACCGTGTTCCAGTCGCTGCCGGTGGACGGCATCGTGATCGTGACCTCTCCCCAGGAGCTGGTGTCCATGATCGTGGAGAAGGCGGTCAATATGGCGAAGATGATGAACGTCCCCATCCTGGGACTGGTGGAGAACTACTCCTATTTCGTCTGCCCCGACTGCGGCAAGCAGCACAAGATCTACGGCGACAGCCATCTGGAGGCGGTAGCGGCCGAGTACGGTCTGCCGATCCTGGGACGTCTGCCCATCGATCCCGCTCTGGCGACCCTTTGCGACGGCGGCGCGATCGAGACGGTTTCCGACACCTATCTCCCCGATGCGGTGAAGACGATCTGCGGACGATAAAACGGCGCTGATAGAAAGAAATCGCTGAAAACGGTCAATAGACGACCGAAACGGAAAGAAAAACCGTTGCAAAAGAGGAAACGTTCGCTTTTGCAACGGTTTTTATCGGTTTGTGGAGGACGAGAAGGCGCTTTTGCGGAGGGGAGAGCCGCGGGGGACGGACGGTCGGCGGGATCGGTTTTGCAAAATCCAACATTCCCGCAGGATGTTTCAGCAGAATATCCCTTGACGGCGAAGCCGATGGCTTGTATAATAATCAAAACGGCAGGTTCGTCTCGGCGAGCCTGCGGATCGGCGGAATGAAGGTTGGGGGATACCGTGAAAAAGAAACTTTGGATCAAACTATCGGCGCTGGCCGTACTGCTGGCCGTGCTACCGGGCGTACTCGCGGGCTGCGGTCGGGATGCCGCAGGGGACTCAACGACTGCGCCTGCTGCGGTCACGCCCCTCGAAGAAACGGAGGAGGCTCCCCTTGCGGCAGATGAATACCGCTGCACGGTGACTCACGTGGAAAGCGGTCGGGAGTTTTCGCCGAATCCCGCAGGCAACAGGCGGTTTTCCTTCTTTTTGCCCGGCGTGGGCGAGCCCTCCGGGCTGACCTTCAACTGTCGGTTGGGGGAGGAGATCACTGCCGAGATCCACGGACAACGCTTCACCGACAGCGTCCGCTTTGCACTGGACGCCACCGTCACCGACGCACTGACGATCACCTTCACGAATGCGGACGGCACGGCGGTTACTGAGCGGTATTCGTTCTGCGCCTCTTCTGCCAATATCCTGTGGCTTGTAGTGGACGACGCCCTGGGCACCTTTGACGCGGTCAACGCCGATCCTGCCCACGAGACCTTGTGCTACGGCAGTCTCTTCTATCTGGCGGCAGACGACCAAGCAGACTTCACCTCGGCCTTTTCGCTGAAGGGAAGGGGAAACGCCACTTGGGACGACGAGAAAAAGGGGTACGCGCTGAAGCTCTATCAGTCCGACGGCTATACCGATAAGAACAAGATCTCTATCTCGGGGATGGGACGCTCCGCAAACTGGGTGCTGGTGGCCAATCACAGAGATCGCACCCTGATCCGCAACGCCCTTGCGCAGACGCTTGCCGCCAAGCTGGGCATGGAGAACGCCGTCCGCTACGTGTTCGTGGATCTGTACGTGAACGGCGAATATCTGGGGCTCTACAATCTAATGCAGAAGGTGGAGAGCGGCGCGGAGCAGGTGGACGTCGACGAAGCTACTTTGGACGGTCTGGACGGCGGTTATCTGCTGGAGTTTGACAATTACAGCGACACGCCTCAGATCAAGCTGAAGGAGAGCGGAATGCGGGTCACGGTCAACTCCCCCGCCGATCTGGAGAGCTATGCCGCCATCGAGCAGCGGCTCAACGAGGCGGAGGCGGCGCTGCGCGATCCCAACGGCTACAACGCCGCCACGGGCTTGTATTGGGACGATTATATCGACCTGCGCTCCTTTGCGATTCTGTGGATGGTACGGGAATACACCATGGACAACGACGCAACGGTGAATTTCCGCTTCTATTACGATCCTGACGACGGCAAATTCCACGGCGGTCCCGCCTGGGATTTTGATAATTCCATGGCGCGCAACGGAGGGGTTTTCGCCCAGCCCGAGACGGCGTTGATCGAGAGCGGTCATCGCAACGGCGACTGCTGGCTGAGATTGCTGATGCAGTTCGACGCTTTCCGAAGCGAGATCGCAAGGCTGTACCGCCAACACTATTCGCTGTTTGATACGGACTCTGCGGAATCGGTCTACGCCATGGCCTACCGCCTGCGGGAGGAGCTGTCCTATTCCATTGCTCTGAACTTCACGGTCTGGGAGCGCCAGCTGTCCAACAAGAGCTGGAATACCCCCACGGAGCTGACCTACGAGGGATATTTCGGTATCCTCACCGATTTTCTGAAGCGGAGAAACGCATTCTGGAAAAGCTACGTGCCCGGGCTTGTACCGTAAACGATGAAAATACCGCCTTGCCGGGCATAGCAGCCTTGCAAGGCGGTATTTTTATTGGTCTGTTTTATTCCAGCACGACCGATTTCGCCCATTCGGAGATTTGGGTGCGGTACCGGTCAGCGTCCTCGGTGAAGGTCACGAAGTCTACGAACCAGAAGGCGTCGTCGGTTCGATAGACGTAGGTTACGTAGGTGCAGCTGTCGCCGTCCAACACGTCTTCGTAGACGAAGTAGTAGAGGTCGCCGTCCTGCTGCAGGGTAGTGTCCTCAGAAAGTGAGCAGGCTTGGATCAGCGTCTGACCGTACTGCTCAAGGGTCAGATAGTTCATACTTTCGTCCGACTCAAAGCCCATCCTCTGTGCCATTACCAGCACGTCGTCGGTGCTGAAGACGACGGTATACAGACCGGTGTCGGACTCTTCCGTAAAGCGGGAGGTCAGTGTGATGCTGAAGCCGTTGTCGGAGAAGGCTTCGGGCTTTTCGAACAGCTTGCCGAAGTCCAGCACCGACACGAGGCCGATGACGACGCCTGCCAGCGCCGCGGCAATTAGAATGAGGATGCCCTTTTTGTTGCCCTTTTTGCGGTTTTTCAGCACGTCCTTGTCGGTAACGCCGTCGAAGCGGAAGGCGTTGCCGTTGGCGGGGTTATAGCGGTTCTGACCGGTAAGGGTCACGTCCTCGGTGCCTGCGGGCAGGTTATAGTATTCGTTGCAGATGCCTTTGCTTAGCTGATCGGTAATTACGTAGACCCTGGCGGCCTCTTCGCCCACCTGAAAGGTCTTGGACTCGCCGTTTTTCAGATCGCCCAGAAAGCGGCAGGGCACGTCGCCGATGGCAGTGTCAAATCGGTTGTAGTCCTCGACGTACACCTTCATTTTCATCAGGCTGGCAACGAAGCTTTTGTTTCTTTGGATGGTCAAGTTACGCATATGAAATCACCTCGGCTGTATTTTAACACGAAACCCGATGGATGTCAAGGGGGATTTTCAGATTTGATGATATCCCCCCGGAGGTGGTTTTCGACGGGGCTATAGGCCGGCGAAAGAATATTCGCCGTTGGCGCGGATGAAGCCGAATCGAACCACTTTTCAGCCACCATCTGACCGGCGCTGTTGTAGGTTGCCTGCATATGGTCGCCGTTGGCGTAGGTGATCTGCTTCAATTCACGGGCGTCCTCGACCGCTTGTGAATCGATTCCCACCGACCGTCCCTTATGCGGGGACGTACGAACATCTCCCTGCAATGCAAGACCCCGACAGATTTCCTGTCGGGGTCTTGGTTCGTATGGAATAGAGCTCACCAATATTTTCGATCCAGACTGCGGAGCTGGATCGCTTCGGCGACGTGCTCGGCGCGGATGGTCTCACTCTCGGCCAGATCGGCGACGGTGCGTGCCACCCGCAGGATGCGGTCGTGACCGCGCGCAGACAGCCCCAGCCGCTCGAACGCGGCCTTCAGGATCATGGACGCGTCCTCCTCCAGTATGCAGTGGCGGCGGATCTGAGGTGCGCTCATGGCACTGTTGGAGTGGATGGGCGCCTCCTCCGATGCAAACCGCTTTTTGGCAAAGGCGCGGGCAGCGTTCACCCGCTCGCGGACGGCGGCAGAGGACTCGGAGGGGGTGTTGTCCGATAACTCGTCAAAGGTCAGAGAGGGCACCTCGATCTGGATGTCGATGCGATCCAGCAGCGGTCCGCTGATCTTGGACATATAGCGGCGAATATCCTCCTTTTTGCAGGAGCAGGGATGGGTGGGATGGCCGAAATAGCCGCACTTGCAGGGGTTCATCGCCGCCACCAGCATCAGTCCGCAGGGGAAGGTGAAGCGTCCCGCCGCGCGGGTGATGGTGATCTCCCCGTCCTCCAGCGGCTGGCGGAGAGACTCGGTCACCTGCTTGTTGAACTCGGGCAGCTCGTCCAGGAAGAGCACGCCGTTGTGAGCGAGCGAGATCTCGCCGGGCATGGGGATGGTGCCGCCGCCTGCCAGCGAAGCCGAGGACATGGTGTGGTGAGGCGAGCGGAAGGGGCGGGTGGTCACCAGCGCGCCGCCTGCGGGGAGCAGCCCCGCGATGGAGTGGATCTTGGTGGTCTCCACCGACTCGGCGAAGGTCATCTCGGGAAGGATGGAGGGGATGCGCTTGGCCAGCATACTCTTGCCGGTTCCGGGAGGACCGATGAGCAGGATGTTGTGTCCGCCCGCCGCGGCGATCTCGATGGCGCGTTTGACCCGCTCCTGCCCCTTCACGTCGGCAAAATCGGGGAGTCCTGCGGCGGTAGCGGCAAAATCGGGCGGGGTGAAGACTGCCTTCTCCAGCGTGCCGCGGTCGTTCAGAGCCGCCACCAGCGCGGCGACGTTGGGCACGGCGTAGACCGTCACGCCCTCCACCACGGAGGCCTCGGGAGCGTTGTCCACGGGGACGTAGATCTCGGTGATGCCTGCGGCTTTGGCGGCAAGGGTCATGCAAAGCACGCCTCGAATGGCACGCACCTCGCCCGACAGAGACAGCTCGCCTACGAAGCATTTTCGGGAAAGGTCGCCCTTGACGATGCCCGCGCCGTTCAGGATGGCCATGAGCATAGCAAGGTCGAAGGCGGAGCCGCTTTTCTTCATATCGGCGGGGGCGAGATTGATGATGATCGCGCCGTCAGGGAAGAAGATGCCGCTGTTGTCCGAGGCGGTGCGGATGCGCTCCTTCGCCTCCTTGACGGCGTTATCGGGAAGCCCTACGATCTCAAAGACGGGCATTTTGTCCGACACGTCGCATTCGATGGTGACGAGCACGCCGTCTACGCCATAGAGGGCGGCAGATGTGGTTTTCGAGAGCATAATAATACCCTTTCGTGTTTGATATTGAAAGTTGTTTAGATAGCAAAGCAAACGCCCGCGCTCTCCAGTTTCTCCCGCAGGACCGGATAGGGGAGGGAGGCAGGGTTCAGCTCCATCTTTGCCGACAGCGCGGCGGCGATGCCTGCCGCTTCTCCGGTGAGGGCGCACACGGGGATCACACGGGTGATCTCCCAGCCGTCGCCTTCAGCACTGACGATGCGTCCTGCTGCCAAGAGATTGGGGAAACCGCTATTGTACAGAGCGGAATAGGGAATGGTGAACCGATAACCCCGACGGCGGAAGTCGCCGCAGGAGCCGATGGCATCGGGAAAGACGTAGTCTCGCTCGGTGCCATGGAAGACCGTATCGCCCACGATGCGACGGATCGTCCGGTATTGGGGGATGGCAGGGATCATCATCAGCTCCCGACTGTTTTTGTCGGTGCCGCGGAATTTGTCCAGCATCCGCCTCTTGCCGATGAGCATAAATTCGGTGATCTCCTCGGCGCTGTCGCCGACAAAGAGCTTCATTCCTTCGGGATGGCCGTTGCCCAGCATATCGCTGCCGCTCCAGATCCAGCGGCGGAGGGCGTGGAGATCGCCGCTCTCTGCAAAGCGATCAGTATCCCGACGGTCAAAGCCGTGGGCAACGTAGGAAAGATAATTCTGCCCCGTCACGCAGGGAACGCCTGCGCGGTGCATCAGGGTGGCGTCGCCGGTGGCGTCGATGACCACCGAGGCGGGATACAACTCTCTGCCGTTGACGTTTTCCACGATGACGCCCTTGCAAATGCCGTCCTCCATGACGGGATAGGTTGCGCGGGTGTCGAAGAGCAGCTCTGCGCCGCTACTCAGCACCAGCCGATCCAGCTCTAGGGCGAAAAAGGTGGGGGAATAGTTGCTGGCAAAGCGGCTGTTTGCCGTTCCGCGACCTGCCTCGCCACCCCAGATTTCGGGGAGGGTGTCAAAGCCACAGGAGGTTGCCAGACGGATGAGCTCTTCGCAAAGTCCCGACAGCATTTGTTTGCCCTCGCCGTCGCAGAGGGGCTCGTACCAGCTGATGAGACCGACGGTTGCCAGACCGCCCAGATTCACTGATTTTTCGATGAGCAGAACCGAAGCGCCGATTCTTGCGGCGGCAACGGCGGAGCAAACTCCTGCGATTCCGCCGCCTACAACGACGACGTCACGGGATTCTCTGACGGTGGTGGGAGTATCCATAATAGCCTCCATTCGTGTAATCTGTCCGCTCATACCCCGTAGGGGCTTGCTCTCGCCGTCCGAACAGTCTTTGCCTCCCCAAGGCTCCCTCCGGGAGGGAGCTGTCGAGTAGCAGCCTGCGGCGGCTACGAGACTGAGGGAGAGCGCGGCACGAAGGGGTCTGCACCGAGGCGACGGTCGCCCGCCTCTGTCCGCACCAACCCCGTAGGGCGGGGGCTTGCTCCCGCCGTCCGAACAGTCTTTGCCTCCCCAAGGCTCCCTCCGGGAGGGAGCTGTCGAGTAGCAGCCTGCGGCGGCTACGA
>CAZFJJ010000101.1:0-6944 GCA_964519075.1 uncultured Lachnospiraceae bacterium | reverse complement strand
CGGCCTCTACCACCCCAAGGTAGCGCGCTACCAACTGCGCCACACCCAGATTTTGTTGCTTTCTTTCGTCAGCCTCAGTATTATAGCACAGTGTTTCCGACTTGTCAACCCCTTTTTCGAAATTTTTTAAATTATTTTTTCGCCTGTTGTTTTTGAAGATGATCATTTTCGACAATAACAAGAACGATCATTAATGTTTTTCATTTTTTGAGAAATTTATAGAAAAAAAGCAAATTTGGTCAAGAAAATAGCAACAGGAACTCTTTACAAAAGCAAAAGATAATGCTATAATCAAAATAATCCGTCATTCTGTCCAAAGGTGGTGGCCGTATGTATTTCGAACGGCACGTTTTCGACGATTCCGAGCTTCCGATTTATTTTCAATTTCAGTGCAGAACAATGATTGAGCCTGTCTTTCAGCTTCATTGGCATGAAACGCTGGAGCTGATCTGTATTACCGACGGTGTGGTTGAAATTCGGATCAACGATAAGACTGAGCTGTATCGTGCAGGCGAGATCGTTGTCATCAATCCCCAATCCGCTCACAGCTTTCGGGCGGTGGAGGGCGATTGCTGGTATTATTGCCTGATTCCCGACAATTCCCTGCTGGCTTCCTTCGGCATTGATCCTGCCGCACTGTCTATATCCAATCGCGTGGACGACGATCACGTTCATTCTATTTATAAAGAGCTGATCCGAGAGATGAGCGAAAATCAAGCGATGTACAAAAGCTGTGCACGTGCCTATATCAGCTTGATGGTTTCGTATCTGGTGCGGGACTATACCGTTGACCGACGCGCTGCCCGTCGATTTGACGACAACTCGATGTCCATTGCTAAGGACGCGATCCATTACATGGAAGAACACTACGCTGAACCGATCGACGGCATCAAGATCGCAGATGAGTTGGGCATCAGCCGTAGTTATCTGTGTCACGTGATCCGCAGCGTGACCAATCAGACCTTAACCGAAAACCTGATGTACGTCCGCTGCCGAAAGGCTAAGGAGCTGCTTTGGTCGGGTCTTTCCATAAATCAGGTGCTGTATCGAACCGGCTTTAGCAATACGTCTCATTTTTGCCGGACGTATAAGAAAATGATGGGAGTTCCTCCCTCGTATCATAAAAAAACAAATCACCTCATGAAAGGAAGAATTAAGTGATGCGCATCAAAAAAATCATTGCCGCCCTGCTGGCGCTGGTCATGCTGTTGCCTACCGTTTTGGCGTGTCAGTCCGATTCCGACGCTCCGGTCACTGCCACGGGTGAACGCGACAGCGCATCTACCGACAAGCCTGACGTCGAGAATCCCGTCTCCGACGGCTGCAAGACCCATACGCCCAGCGCCGGCGGGGGGTATTGTACCGTATGCTTCGAGATCCTCAAGACCAATGAAAGAGAGTATTTGGATATGATCTACTTTGCCTGTGACGATGCGACGCTCACGGATGCGTACAAGATCGCGCTTGCGGATTGCTTCACTAACGTGAAGCGGTTTAAGGGTGGATTGCTGACCACGGAAAAGGAAGTTATTATCGCAGGTGCTGATTATACCACTCCCTGGACCCGTGACGGCTCTATCAACGTATGGAACGCTTTCGCCCTGCTGAACCCCGAGGTGTCCAAGAACACCCTGCTCTCTCTGCTGAAGAAGAGCGGCTCCGACTATCTGATCGACGGTCAATATTGGGATGCGATCATCTGGTCGATCGGTGCGTATCAGTATCTGCTGATCAACGAAGACAAGTCGTTTGCTAAGATCGCTCAGAACGCTATTGAAACCTCGCTGGCTAAGTTTGAGCGGGAGGAATTCGATGCGGAGGACGGTCTGTTCCGCGGTGGCGCGGTTTATGCCGACGGTATTGCCGCTTATCCCGATCAGTACGCCAATGGGCCAAACTCGGGGATCGAGGGCTGGCTGCAGAATCCCGACAACAACGATCTGAAGGCTGATACCGGCGTCGGTCTGCCGATAAAGGCGCTCTCTACCAACTGTACGTACTATCAGTCCTACGTGATCCTTGCCGAGCTGAACAAAATGCTTGGAAAGGACGCTTCCGACGCTATCGCCAAGGCGGAAGCACTGAAGGCGGCCATCAACAAAGCCTTCTGGAACGAGGAAAAGGGCACCTACGATTACCTTGCGTACGAGTGCGACTATCAGGAAGCCATCGGCATTGCCTTCGTGCTTCTCTTCGGTATCGCCGACGAGCGACAGACCGCTTTGGTGCTGGAGAACACCTACGTGACCGAGCAAGGCATTGCCTGTGTATGGCCTTGCTTTGACCGTTATCTGGAGCGGGACGGCTACGGCAGACACGCAGGTACTATCTGGCCGCACGGTCAGGGCTTCTGGGCGCGCGCTGCCTTTGAGAACGGCTTCGTGCAGGCATTTGAAAGCGAGCTGTACACGCTGGCTGAGAAGGCTGTCCGTGACGGTCAGTTCTACGAGATCTATCACCCCGACACCGGTGAAGTCTACGGCGGTCTGCAGGGATTTGGCAACAACGACATCTCTCTGTGGGGCTCCTGCTCGCATCAGACCTGGAGTGCTACCGCATACCTGTCCTGCATCTATTACGAGATGATCGGTGCAAAGATCGAAGAAGGTAAGGTCACCTTCAAGCCCTACCTGCCCACTGGCGTTAACGAAGCGACGATGAGCGGCTTGAAGATCGGAAATACCACCTTTGACCTGATCATCGTTCGCGGCGGCGACGCTCCCACCGAGGCAACCTACGATACCACCGAGAGTGGCACCGTGCGCGTCGTTCTTTCGGTTCAGTAGAGCGGAGGTGAGTAAAATGATGAAGAAAGTATTATCCGTTATGTTATCCATACTGATGCTCCTCCCTCTTTGTAACGGCATATCCCTTGCAAACGCTACCGAAACACCTGCGGGAACGCCCGTCTCTACCGTTGAAGAGTTTTTGAACATGGACGCGAACGGCGTTTATTATCTGGCAAACGATATTGATTTCTCCGGCGAAACTTACACGAAGAATCTCTATCGCAAGACCTTTAACGGCGTTCTGGATGGCAACGGCCATTCCCTGTTGGGCATCAACTTGGAGGCTCAAAATTCAGACGCGGGCATCTTCGGCAACCTGTTTGGCGGCACGCTGAAGAATTTGACCTTCGGTACTCCCGACGCCCCCGTTTCCGTATCCTCTACCGGCAGCGGTTACAGCGTTGGCGTTGTTGCCGGTACGGTCAGCGGCGGTGCGAGCTTTGAAAACATCACCATCTACGCTAACGTGAAGGGTGACGGCAAAACGGCAGGATTTACCAGCTACATGCCCAACGGCAAGCTGACCATTACCGGCTCTAAGGTTTTCGGAACCGTCTCGGGCAACCCCGCAGCGGGATTTGTGACCATGGCTGATAACGGCTCCTCCGAGATCGAGATCACGAACTGTGAGAATCACGCTGCCATCACCGCAAAGAATCTGAGCGCAGGCGGTTTCTACGCCAATCACGCCAACGTGGGCGGCAGCCGAAAGTGCGATCTGACCATCAGAGGCTGTGTCAACTACGGTGCGATCACCGCTTCCGACTGGCGCGTCGGCGGTATCGTCGGCGAGTTCACCGAGGAAAAATCCTCTACTCTCACCGTTGAGTATTGCTACAATCTCGGTCCTATTACCATGACGGGCGGCGGTGGTTATGCCGCGGGCATCGTAGGCGGTATGTGCTTTGACTCCCCCACCGGTGCAAGACGGATCGCTAACGTATACAATGCAGGTCTGATCCGCAATACAGCCAACACGGGCAATGCTTTTGCCATCGCATACGCGCAAAACGGTGGCAGCGTCGTGACCATCGAAAACGCGGCTTACCTGGAAGGGATTGCCTCCAAGAATTGCGTGGAGACCAACGTTTTGAAGGTAGCAGATCAGGCTGCTCTGCTTACGACCGTCAAGGATTATCCCTCCGGCGGCGACGGACTGTCCTTTATCGCAGATACCGGCAATATCAACGACGGTTATCCCATCCTGGCGGCGCAGAATCTTAGCCACGAGAACGTCCACACCTACTCCTGCGGACGTACCGTTTGCCTGGATTGCAATACCGTCCTCTCGCTTCCCGAGATTGAGAAGCACAGCTACACCAAAACTACCACCGCTCCCGATGGCTATCTGGACGGCTATATCACCTCGGTCTGCAAGCATTGCTCGGATACCAAGATCGCAGTTGACAAGGCAAGCGCGCATCAGGTAAAGCCCGTGGACGGAGTGTATACGCTGACTACCCCCGCTCAGCTGATGTGGTACGCAGCCAATCAGAACGCCGGACTCCTGATCGGCAACGAAACGGTTGCGCTGGGTGCAGATCTGGATATGAAGGATCTGCAATATGTCCCCATTGCTTCCGACGGAAAGGCATTCAACGGCAAGTTCGACGGATGCGGTTATACCATCAGTAATCTGACGATTGACGTGGAAGGTGATGCGGGTCTCTTTGCCAAGCTGGGACTGGGTGCAGAGATCAAGAATCTTGCGCTGACGGGAGCGACCGTCAAAGCCACCGGCTCTACAGGTGCCGTTGCAGGCTCGGTAGTGACCGGCGCGGTAGTCAAATTTGACTGCGTTTCGGTAACCGATTCCACAGTCACCTCTACTGCAGGCATTGCAGGCGGTCTGATGGGCTCCTCCAACGGAGCAACCGACGTGACCGTGCATTGCGCGGTCTGCGACGGCGTAACGGTCAGCGGAGCCTCTGCGGGCGGCGTGCTGGGAAACGGCAATTCTGCCCTTCTGCAGAACGTATATGCCAATGCGACTCTGACTGCCACCACTGGCAAGACCGGTGCGCTGGCCACTTATTCCGCAGGATTCTCCATCAAGAATGCGGGCTACAGCAGGTCTACTGCCGCCGATCAGAAGGATGGAACGGCATACGATGCCGATGCCTTTGCCAACGGTGAGATCGCGTATCTGATCAACACCTACGGCGCACGCAAGGCCTTCGGCATCGAGAATGGGAAGACTTCCCTTTCCGACACCGTTGTGAAAATGATCCGCCTGGGCAGCGAGAAGGTCTACACCAACAAGACGCTCACAGCGGGCGAGGGCACTGCTGTATACGCGCTCCCCTCCGATGGCGGTATGACTCTTGCCATCGTGCAGGTGCAGAACGCATACGAACGTCTGGTGGATTCCAAGATCACGGTTGCAGGCAAGGAAATCGCCTTCTCTGATCTGACCATTTGCAAGTACGTTGCATCGGGCGACGGCTATTTCGTCGCTCCCGATGGCTGCGTGCTGTACACACTGCAGATCGAAGGTACTTCCGCTCCCGCCGTTGCGATCGGCTCCTCCTTTAACGGTACTGCCGCAAACGTAAACGGCTGATTGATGCCTCAAAGCTCCCTCACCGACCGGTGAGGGAGCTTTTGATCGCAGGTTGGGATAGGGGAATATCAAAATCGAATGAAATATTTCGCTATTTAGTGAAGAAACGGACGAGATTTAGAATTATTATTGACATTTGAACGGTGGCGTGCTAAAATGATAACTGTATAGTTATGCGAAGTGATTGGAGGAATTATAATGAATATGAAAATGTCTTTCCGCTGGTACGGCGAGGACGATCCCGTTACCCTGCGTTACATTTCCCAGATCCCCGGAATGCGTTCTATCGTATCTGCGGTATATGACGTAAAACCCGGAGAGGTTTGGGGCGAGGAATCGCTGGCTCGGATGAAAGAACAGTGCGAGGAAAACGGTCTGGTCTTCGACGTGGTGGAATCCATCCCCGTACACGAGGACATCAAGCTGGGACGAAACAACGTAGACGAGCTTCTGGAGGTCTACTGCGAAAACGTGCGCCGCTGTGCAAAATACGGCGTCAAGTGCGTGACCTACAACTTTATGCCGGTCTTCGACTGGACCCGCACTCAGCTGGACAAGGAAGCCTCTGACGGATCCACCTCTCTGGTCATGTACTGGGAGCAGCTCAAAGGGCTGGATCCTCTCACCGATGACATTCACCTCCCCGGCTGGGATGCCAGCTACACGCAGGACGAGGTGCGCGAGCTGATCACTGCCTACGGCAAGCTGGGTGAGGAAGGTCTTTGGAACAATCTGGAGAAGTTTCTGCAGAAGGTCATCCCTGTTGCCGAGGAATGCGGCGTGCGGATGGCGATCCATCCCGACGATCCTCCCTACCCTATCTTCGGTCTTCCCCGCATCATCACCTGCGAGGCGAATCTGGATCGGTTTCTCAAGCTGTACGACAGTCCTGCCAACAGTCTCTGCCTCTGCACCGGCTCTCTGGGCTGTGCCGCCTTCAACGACATCCCCGCAATGGTTCGCAAGTATGCGGCGATGGATCGCATCGCGTTCATGCACATCCGCAACGTGAAGCTGATGGACGACGGCTCCTTTGAGGAGAGCGGACATCTGTCCTGCAACGGCTCTATTGACATGGTAGAGGTCGTCAAGGCGTTGGCCGAGAACAATTTCGACGGCTACGTCCGTCCCGACCACGGCAGAATGATCTGGGGCGAGACGGGAAAACCCGGCTACGGCCTCTTTGATCGCGCGCTGGGCGCAACCTATCTCAACGGCTTGTTTGAAGCACTGGAAAAGGAGTATTCGAAATGATAGAAAACGTAATTAACACCAATCTCTGCGGCAAGGTTGCCGTCGTCACGGGCGCAGGCGGCGTGCTCTGCAGTCACTTTGCAAAGGTTTTGGCAAGAGCGGGCGCAAAGGTTGCCCTTCTCGATCTGAACGAGGAAGCGGCAAAGTCCTTCGCCGACGAGATCAATGCCGAGGGCGGCATAGCCAAGACATACAAGTGCAACGTGCTGGACAAGGCGATCTGTGAAGCGGTTGCCGAACAGGTGAAGGCTGATCTGGGTGCTTGCGACATACTGGTCAACGGTGCAGGCGGCAACGATCCCCGTGCTACTACCGACAAGGAGTATTTCGAGCTTGGC
>CAZFJJ010000100.1:0-7103 GCA_964519075.1 uncultured Lachnospiraceae bacterium | reverse complement strand
TTCGGGGACAAACTCTCTGAATAATCCCTTCAGCCGAGGGAGTTGTCAACAGTTTTCCACAGCAAAAGTCGCTTTCAACCGTATGCAAAAACCGAATTTTTTTCGGATTTTACGACAAAATCCGCGGCAATTTTTTCGTCATTTTCACTGTATCACACTTTAGAATACCGACTTGCCGGAGGTAGCCTTCGCGTTCAGCGAAGCGTCTGCAAAATGCCCCGCCTGCGCCTCAAAATAGCCTTGTGCGGCGATCATAGCGGCGTTGTCTCCGCAGAGATATTTGGGTGTCAGACAAAGCCTGATCCCCTTTTTCTCGGCAAACTTCGACACTGCTTCTCTAAGGTGGGAATTGGCGGCAACGCCGCCTGCCAGCACCAGCGTGTCGTAGTGATATTTCTCATACGCCCCCGCCAGCTGCTTGACGACGGAGCGGGTGACGGTGCGGGTGAAGGATGCGACAACGTCCTCGGGAACGAGCGCGATTCCCTTCTGCCGCTGTCCGTTGGCGTAGTTGAGGACGGCGGTCTTGAGTCCGCTGAAGCTGAAGTCCAGACTGCCGTCGATGGCTGCTGAGGGGAGCTTCACCGCCTCGGGATCGCCCAGGGTTGCCAGCCGATCCATCTCGGCACCGCCGGGATAGGGGAGCCCCAGCACCCGTGCCACCTTATCAAAGGCCTCGCCCACCGCGTCGTCACGGGTGCGGGCAACGGGAACGAACTCGGTGGGGGATTTCACATACGTGAGAGAGGTATGCCCGCCCGATGCGATGAGGGCGAAAAAGGGGGCGTTCAGCTCGGGGAAGGCAAGATAGGCCGCCGCCGCGTGTCCCTTCACATGGTTGACCGGGATCAGCGGCTTCTTCCATGCGGAAGCCAGCCCTTTGGCAAAATTCACGCCTACCAGCAGAGCGCCGATCAGCCCGGGAGAGGCAGTGACGGCGATGGCATCGATGTTGTCACGGGTAACGCCGGCGTTAGCGAGCGCCAATTTAGTCAGCGAGGAGATCGCCTCGGTATGGGCACGGGATGCGATCTCGGGAACGACTCCGCCGTAGAGGGCGTGGGTCGCCACCTGCGTAGCCACCTCGGAGGAGAGGATACGGCGAGTCTCCTCGCTCATCTCCACCACCGCCACGGCGGTCTCGTCGCAGGAGGATTCAAATGCAAGTATAATCATAGGTCAGAACTTTCGTCGGGTATTCAGCGGTACAGGCGGTTCTTCTCCCAGTACAGGTGCAGACAGGGGAAGAGCAGCAGCGAAAAGAGCGCGTAGGCGACAATGCCCACGGCGTAGGCGATCCACGCGCCGCACAGCTCGGTCAGCGCGTACTGGGAATAAAAGACGGTAGGGAGCACCAGAACGTCGGGGAACAGCCACAGGAAGATGGTTGGGATCAGCGAAAAGATTGCGTAGGCCGCCACGCCGATCCACAGTCCGCCCTTCAGGAAAACCTTCAGATCACCGAAAAAGCTGTACTTTCTTCCAATGGTGGCCGACAGATAGGAAGTGCGCTGGATGGGGCTCTTGGCAAAGATCACCGCCAGCACCACGAAAAACAGGATGGCGAACAGCGCAAGCAGGATGGTCTCCACCGTCTGCTCCTTCGCCGCGTCCCCCCGTGCCGTCTCCAGCAGGATCGGGCGCAGGATCATGTTCACCGCAAAGGACAGGATCATACAGATCACGTCGGTCGCCAGAAAATACAGCAGATGCTCGGGAAGATTCCGTAGCAATTTTTTGGTAGCGTCCATAGAGCTCCTCCGTTTGCTCACTTGCCGTCGGCAAGGGTCAGTCCCATCAGGACTGCGTCCTCACGGGGGTGGTCGTAATAGTTTTTGCGGAGTCCGAGACGCTCGAACCCCATTTTTTCGTACAGTCTGCGAGCGGGCAGATTGGATGCCCGCACCTCCAGCCAGAACTGCTCACAGCCCGAGCCCTCGATCAGCGCCCGCAGAAGCTGCGCGCCAATGCCCTGCCCTCTCGCCTCTGGGGCAACGCAGACGTCGGCGATCTCGCCCTCGGGCGGGATCAGATAGGCAATGACGAAGCCGATCAGCCCCCCGTCCCGACGGGCAGCCAGGGCGCGAACCACAGGAACGTCCAACGTTGCCGCCATAGCAGCCTCCGACCAAGGATCGGAGAAGGATTCCCGCTCCAGCTCCATCAGGCGGGGCAGATCGGCAGGCGTGACGGGAGTGATCTCGATCTTCTCTGTCATGACGTGCTGTTGATGATGTCTTCCATCGTCTTGAGGTAGTCGTCGAAGTAGGAGGAATCCACCTTCACCAGGAAGGGATCGTCCAGGATCTTCACGCCCTCGGGACTGATATAGAAGTTGCCCTCCTCGTCGCTGTAGACGGTGAGGTTGAGATAGAGCCAATAATAGGTGTTAGAGGTAACGCGAAGGGTCAGCTTGAGATCCAGCCCGTCCACGCCGAGGCTTTCGTACAGATTGGGATTCTCCTCCGAAAGGATCTCACCCATCAATTGATCGGTCATCTCTGCGTTCATCTTATAGGTTGAAAAGCTGGTGGAACCTACGTTGCTGAAATAGATCACGTCCCAATCGAAATCAGCATAGGCAGGGACGGTCACCGCATCGGGGTTATAGTAGATCTGACCGCCCACCGATTTAGGCGTAGTCAGCCATTCGCTGCCGTGGCGCAGATGCGCTTTTCCCTCTTCATCCCGATAGCCGATCTGATAGAGCGACCAGCGGTCGCTTTCGGCGTAAGGGCAATCCTCCGTGGCGTTCAGCACCGCCTCGAAGCAGAAGGGCGCGGGATAGTAGGTGATCCCATTTTCCGTATCGGTATAGCTGCCGTCTGCGGAGTTGTATTGGAAGTACGGCAGTTCCTCCTGCTCCGAGGAGTTGGTAACAACGGTATAGATTCCGACTCCCGCAAGGATCACTCCGATCACCGAGGCTACGACAATCCAGGGGAGCAGAGGCTTCCACGGGATCTTACGGGCGTGCTTTTTCTTGTTTTTGGTCTGATTTGCTGCGTTTTTCATTTTGATTCCTTATTACGGCTCAATAGCCGAATTTGCCGCTGAGACTGTCGTCGGCGCGAACCCATTCCCGAATATCAACGGTGCTGTACGTATCGGGAGAGTTGCGGATCACTACCTTGTCGATGCCTGCGTTAATAATCATCCGCTTGCACATCGCACAGGAGCAAACGTCGGTGAGCAGCTCACCCGACTGGCTGTCCTCCCCCACCAGATAGAGGGTGGAGCCCAGCATCTGCTCGCGGGATGCGTTGATGATAGCGTTCTGCTCGGCGTGGAGCGCACGGCAGAGCTCGTAGCGTTCGCCGCGGGGGATGTTCAACTGTTCGCGCATACAAACGCCCAGCTCGATACAGTTGGCTCGTCCGCGGGGCGCGCCGTTATAGCCGGTGGAAACGATCACGTCGTTTTTGACGATGATCGCGCCGTAACGCTTTCTCAGACAGGTGGAACGCTTCAGCACGGTCTGCGCAATGTCCAGGTAATAGTTGGGTTTGGTGACTCGATCCATACGATACCTCCGAAAGGGGAGACTTCCCCTATTATCATATCATTTATTTTAGCACACCCATGCAGGGAAATCAATAGGGTCGAGACAAGTTTTCATAGAATTGTTACATTTTTGGCAATCTTTTTCGAGTCGGTGGCGCATACCGCCCAATCCGTACCGAACCGATTGTAAATCCGTCCAAAATATTCGCCGCCTTTGGCAGATTTGGGGAAAAATCACGAAAGCTGCTTGACCTGCGCCCAATTATTTGCTACAATACCACTACATAGCGGATCGGTCTGCGCATCTGCCGATCCTGCAAACAGGAGGTATTCGTATGAAAAAAAGATCCCGCCTACTGCTGGCGTTGCTACTGATCCCCGCAATGGGACTCCAATCGCTGGTGGGCTGCTCGGGCGAGCCCGACACCGCCGTGACGCCCTCTTCGGGTGCGTCGATCACCACCGTCAAGGCTCCCGACGACCCCACCGTCACTACCACCACGTCCCCCGCGACCGATCAAACGCCCACGACCACCACTATGTCCCCCCAGACCGACGAGGGACCCGCTCACACCACCGCTCCCGATACCGACGAGCAGCCGGACGATCCCGTGATCACGCCGCCCGCCACCGGCGAGGGTGTGGATCTGGTGCTCTTCATCGGTCAGTCCAATATGGCAGGCCGCGGCACCGCCGGCACCGCCACCCAGGTGCAGGAGGGACACGCCTACGAATTCCGCGCCATCTCCGACCCCACCAAGCTCTATCCGCTGAGCGAGCCCTTCGGCGTTAACGAAAACAACACCTCCAGCGGCGTTACCGAGAACAAAAAGACCGGCTCCATGGTCTCGGCCTTCTGTGAAAGCTACTACGCTGTCACCGGCACGCCCATCGTGGCAGTCTCCTGCTCCAAGGGCGGCGAGAAGATCAGCTTCTTCGACACCTCCACGAAGGTCTACGCCGACGCCGTTGCCCGCGTCAACGCCGCCAAGGACTTCCTGCAGCAGGAATACGATAACGGAAAGACCGAGCTGAAGCTCCGCAACGTCTTCGTGGTCTGGCTTCAGGGCGAGTCGGACGGCGACGCAGGAACCACCGCCGCCAATTACACCAAGGTGCTGGATCGCATCGTCAACGGGTTTAAGGAAGACATCGGAGCAGCCCAAACCTTCATTATTCCCATCGGCACCTACAACGGAAGCGACGGGGCGCGCAAAGCCAACTATAACACCATCCGCGACGCCCAGATCCTTTACTGCCAAGAGAGCGCTGACGCTACCGTCATCAGCAGACAGACGGTAGACCTTTACCGCTACGGCTACATGAAGGACGAGTTCCACTTCAATCAGGAGGGCTACGAGATCCTGGGCAAGGATGCCGGTGCCAATATGGCATACTTCGTAGAGAACGGCAAAAAACCGGTCTGCCAAGTCTATTACGAGAACGAGGACGGAACTCGCACCAACGGCGCGTGGCAGGAGCAAAACGGAAGGATCGTCATCCCCGCCTCCGCCGCTATGGAGCTGTCCACCTATGCAAGCTACAGCACGGTCAATCAGAACGCGACCTGGGCAAAAATCGCCAACGCTTCACTGGACGGCATCCAACAGATTAATTCCACCGGCGCCAACTGGCCCAACATCACCTACGCCTTCTTCTCCGCGCCTCAGATCCACTACACCTTCCACGTCACCAATCCGGGACGGTATTATCTCTATCTGCTCACCAGCTATCCCGACGACGCGGGCAATTCGGTCTACGCATCCATTGATGACGGCGATTTGGTCGAATGTATCTCCTCCTCCTACGGCGCGGGGCTCTGGATGAAGAGCGAGAGCTGGTACTTCGACATTACCGAAGCGGGTGACCACACCATCACCCTCTACGCCCGCGAAGACGGCGTGATCCTGAATCAGATCGTGCTCTCCCAAAGCAAAACCGAGGCGTTCACCAACGGCAAGGCGCTTGCCGTCAGCCCCCGCGGCAGCTTCGAGACCCACGAAATCTTCAAGGAGGTGGGCGGCAGCGTGACCATTGAGCTTTCCACCGCTCTCGAAAACGGAAACTACGCCTATTCCACCGTAGGAAAAGCCAATACCATCACCGAGCCCTTCGTCTGGGAGCGGAGCGCAGGCTACGACGGCGTGCAGGTCTATCCCGATATGGGCGTCCAGTGGGCGACCAACAACATCTCGCCCAAGCTCTCTTATCAGGTTGAATTCACTACCCCCGGCACCTATTACGTCATGCTCTACGCCAGCTTCAAGGACGCCACCGCCGATTCGGTCTATATCGCGGTGAACGACGGCGCCATCGTCACCTGCATGAACAATATCGCGGTGGGTCCGGGCAAGTGGCTGGGCAGCTACACCTGGAAGATCACCATCCCCTATGCGGGCGTACACACCATCAACCTCTTCCCTCGCGAGGACGGCGCGATCCTGCACACTCTCCGCCTGACCCAAGAGCCCGAGCGCGTGGAAACGCTGATCATCGGCGACTCCTACACCGGCAAGACCTCTTGGAGATTGCTGGATGAGCAGACCGCCTCCATCGGCGGAATCAGCGTAGGGATCAGCGGTACCAAGGTGGATCTGTGGGCCGGCAGCGTCAGCGAGCTGAAAATCTACGATCCTCAAAACATCGTGATCCACATCGGCGTCAACGACATCAACGGCGGCACCGCGGGAAACACCTGCGGCAACAATATCGTTTCACTGATCCAAAAGCTACGAACCGCCTACCCTGACGCCAAGATCTTCTACGTCTCCATCTGCGACAATACCGCCAACCAAGGCAAGTGGGCAGAGTATAAAGTCTCCAACGACATCGTCAAAGCCTTCGCCGACGCCACCGACGGCGTGTACTACGTAGACTTCGCGGCAAAGATGAAGGTGGAGGGAGCAAGCATGACTGACGGCGGCTTCCGCGACGGACTGCACCTGAACGCCGAGGGCTACGCGCTGTTTGCCGAGGTCATCTGCGAAGCGGTGACTGCAGCGAACCAATCCTGATTCCCCGACGCCAATACCCAAAACGACCGAGCATTTCTGCTCGGTCGTTTTGCTTGCTCAACGCTTGTTCTGCGCGCGAGAATCGCATCCTCGCACGTCCTTATAAAAAAGTAATCTCTCGCAGTATAAATTCCCACAAACCACAAATACTAACACCACGGTTTGATTTGTATACCGTAGGGGCGGATTCCGCATCCGCCCGCCACCATTCAAGAAAAACGAATCGGACGGATATGGAATCCATCCCTACGACGTATTTGCTAAAGGAGATTGATATATATGAAAGCAACCGGCATTGTTCGCCGCATCGACGACCTGGGAAGAGTCGTCATCCCCAAGGAGATCCGCCGCACCATGCGCATCCGCGAGGGCGACCCCCTGGAAATTTTTACCGACCACGAGGGCGAGGTCATATTCAAAAAGTATTCCCCCATCGGCGAGCTGTCCGCCTTCGCCACCCAGTACGCCGACACCCTGTCGAGAGTGTGCGGCCTGGCGGTGGTCATCTGCGACCGCGACAGCGTCATCGCCTGCGGTGGACTTCCTAAAAAGGATTTTATGGAGCTTCGCCTCTCCGCCGAAGCG
>CAZFJJ010000099.1:0-7174 GCA_964519075.1 uncultured Lachnospiraceae bacterium | reverse complement strand
CTCCTAAACTTTCCCCGCAAAATAGCGGGGAAAGTTTCACTCGTGAGCGAAGCAAGCGAATTTCACTCGGGACGTCGCAAAGCGACAAGTTCCGAATTTCACACAGAAGGACCGTTGTATAGCAACGGTCCTTCTGTATTACACTTCGTTAAAAAATCCGCCCTTTGGGCGGATTTTTTAACTTATTCCTCGTCGTAGGATCTCTGGGGCTTTCTGCCGCCTTCCAGATAGATCACAACGCGGCGGTTGCGCTCGGCACCGATGGAGTTAGTGGAGACACCACTGATATTCTGCACCTCACTGTGGATAATGCGGCGCTCGTAGGCGCTCATGGGCTCCAGAGTGATGTTGCGGCGATACTTCAGCACGCGGGTAGCCATTCTTCTGGCCAGCGCACGGAGTGCGTCCTCGCGTCTGACGCGGTAACCCTCGATGTCCACCATGATCTTGGTGTAATCTCGGTCGTCCTCGTCGTTTTCCTTCTTATTGGCGGCCAGATTGACCAGATACTGCAGCTGGTCCAGGGTCTCGCCGTGGTGGCCGATCAGCACGGATGCGCTGTCACCGGTGATAGACAGCAGCTTGCCGTCCTCCAGATCGGAGACCGAAACGGTAGCATCCAGCTCCATATTCTTGATCAGAGTTTCGATAAAATCAACTGCAATATCTACGGGTGCCTGTGCGTAGATCACCTTTACCTGTGCAGGAGTTTCGCCGAAACCGAGAAATCCCTTCTTGGGCTGTACCAGCACTTCGTAAGTCACTTTATCAGCGGGCACGCCCAGCTCGTTGACCGCTTTCTCTACAGCGGCTTCAACGGTCTTGCCGCTTACGATCAGTTCCTGTTTCATATATACTGTCCTTTCGATTACTGCTTGTCCTTTTTGTTCTTCTGTCTGTGTGCGGGATTGTCATCCTTCAGTTTGGGTGCATCACTGAGGCTGTTTGCCAGTGTGCTTTCCTCTTCATCCTCATCGATCTTCATAGGAGGAAGATTCGGTGCAGTCTCGTCATCCTCGTCGTCGATGTGATGGAGAGAACGATACTGCTTGCCGGGGATCACGCGGGTATCCTCGTAGGAGCGATTTTTAGGCGCTTTACCGCGATACTGACGCTCTGCATCCTTGTAATCCTGCTCGGTGAACTTAGGCAGAGGATACATCTTCTTCAGGATAAACTGTTGAACTACGCTGAGGATGTTGCTGAGCATCCAGTAGATACCCATCAGAGCGGGCCACATTACAGCGAAGTACGCGGACATCAGGGGCATTGCGAAGTCCATGACCTTCATGGAGCAGCCTGCACCCGGATCCTGCTCGGGCTGATAGGACATCCGACGGGTCAGCTTCATGCTGCCGTAAGCAAAGACGAAGGTCAGAACGGGGATCAGAACCCACAAAATACTCCATCCACCGCTGCCCATACCATCGGTGGGAACGGTGCCGAAATTGATGCCGAATACGTTGAAATTAGGCAGCTCGGAAACAGTGGCAGGAAGTCCTTCGATATGCTCGCGGGCAGTTGCCAAATTATCTCCCTGCTTGAGCCAATCCACCAGCTCCAGACCGGTGATATTACTCTTCAGCTCGATACCTGCTTCGGTCAGCTTAGTCGTAATATCTGCCAGCTTACCTGCGCCGGTGATATAGGTGAGGGGGTTACGGATAACCTCGTAGAGGGCGAAGATGATGGGAAGCTGCAGCAGCATAGGCAGACAGCCACTGAAAGGGCTGTAGCCTTCCTGCCGGTACATCTCCTGGATCTCCTGCTGCATTTTCAGACGGGAGTCCTGATCGTCGCGCCCTTTGTATTTCTTTTTGATCGCCATTTCCTTCGGCCGCAGCTTTGCCTGCTTGACCGAATTTTTTTGTTGCTTGATCGAGAAGGGGAAAAGGATGATCTTGAACAACAGAGCGAATAAAACGATTGCCAGCAAATAGTTATTGCCGCAAATGCTGTTGAAGAAGGACAGAATCGTTCCCAACAGACTGTTAAACCAATCAAACATGATTCTTTTCCTTTACGGTTCTTTAGTAGGATATTGCGGGTCAAGCCCGCCCGGTACACGGTGAAGGGAGCATTCCCTTCAGTCGTCTTCTTTCTGATCGGAATCCGATTGTTTTTTCTTTTTTCGTTCCAGTCTTGCTCTTTTTCGGCGATTGACGGGCACGGGATCGAATCCGCCCTTGGAAAAGGGATTGCAGCGCAGAATCCGCCAGGCCGCCAGCAAAAGTCCGATAATCGCACCCCACTCGCTGAGCGCATCCAGCGCGTACTGGGAGCAGGTGGGCGAATATTTACAGCAGGGCGGCTTATTAGGGGAGATACAGCGTCTGTACCATCGAATCGGGATGGCAAGCAGTTTTGCGATCATTGGATGAGCCCTCCGCGACGGGCAGCAGAAACCAGCTCGCCGTAGATCTGCGTAGATTTTGCTCCCTCGATGGTCTCTCTGGCAACGATGACCACCAGATACCCCTTTTTTACGGAATACTCCTTCTCCAGACGGCGATATGCCTCCCGGATGATCCGCTTGGCGCGGTTTCTCTGCACGGCACCACCGATCTTTTTCGATACGGTGATCCCGACGCGGTTGACCTTCAGCTTCAGCGGATGACGCTTTTTCAGAAGATTCGCCTTTTTATCTGCAAGAACGTAGAGAACGATCCGATGGGCGGGTGCTTTTTTTCCGCCCCGATAGGCCTTTTGAAAAAGATGGTTTTCGCAAAGCGACGTATATTTCATGTTCACTACCTGATAAGCTTCTGTTTTCCTCTCAAAACAAAAACCCCCGATTTGGATGGTCGGCGGTTTTGATTTCTATGCCGGGCATAGACCGAGGAATTAGTAGCTCAGTCTGGCTCTGCCCTTCTGACGGCGTCTTTTCAGTACCTTCCGTCCGTTTGCAGTAGACATTCTCTTGCGGAAGCCGTGTTCTTTGCTTCTCTGACGCTTTTTGGGCTGATAAGTTCTGACCATTTTGCACACTCCTTTCAACCTAAAGTGATTCTAATCAGTTGAGACGATTCCTATTATAAAACATTTCATTCCCTTTGTCAATACCTTTTTGTAAAAAAAATTACGATTTTATCGTATTTTTGCAAGATCTCCACGCAAATATTAACCGATCCTGCCGTTCTTGTTGGATTTTTCCCCTTATTCAAAATAATGTATTGCGAATTTTTCTACCTATAATAATAAATATATTCTCGATAGCTATTGCAATTTTCCACAGGTTGTGCTATAATAGTGTAGTATATCCATATTGATCATCTATCAGTTTAACAGATAAAAGCATCGTAGAAATAATCAGGATTTTTATAGTATTTTCGAAAGGTACGGTTATTCAAATGCAGGAACTTACCGCTATGTGGCAAGCAGTGCTGGACAGACTGCGGCAGGATTACGCACCCGCCGTGATAGAGCTTTGGTTCGGCGACGCTTATCTTGCGGCGTTTGATGAAAATCAGACTGTCATCGCACTTAAAACCGAATTCAAAAAAGGTATCGTAGAAAAACGGTATTTTACCGCTCTTCAGACCGCTTTTTCCGAAACCGTAGGTTTCGAAAACGAGCTAAAGCTGATCGTAGAAGGGGAGATCATCCCCCAAACCGAAATTCCCGTCCCTGTCGCGCCGATCTCCTCCGACGAAGAGCCTGCTCCCTTCGTGCAGAATCACGAATACACCTTTGATAATTTCATCGTGGGCTCGTCCAATCAGTTTGCCCACGCCGCCTGTACGGCGGTTGCCAGAAATCCCGCCACCGATTACAACCCTCTGTTCATCTACTCTCAGTCAGGACTGGGCAAAACTCACCTTTTGAACGCGATCATGAACGAGATCTCTATCCGCCATCCGGAATACGTGATCATTTACGTGAAGGGTGAGGAATTCACCAATCAGATGATCACGGCGATCTCCCAAAAAAATCCCGATCAGTTCCGAAAGAAATACCGCAAGGCAGACGTTCTGCTGATCGACGATATTCAGTTTATCGCCGGCAAGGAAGCGACGCAGGAGGAATTCTTCCACACCTTCAACGCGCTGTACGAGGATCATAAGCAGATCATCATGACCTCCGACCGTCCGCCCCGTGAGATCAAGACGCTGGAGGATCGCCTGAAGACCCGCTTTGAATGGGGTCTGATCGCCGATATCCAGCAGCCCGACTTTGAACTGCGGATCGCCATTATGAATAACAAGACCAAGATGATGGGCATTACCCTTCCCAATGACGTACTGACCTACATCGCCGAGAATCTGAAGTCCAACATCCGTCAGATCGAGGGCGCGGTGAAGAAGATCTGTGCCCGCAGCTATCTGTCTAAAGAGCCGATCACCCTTCCTATGGCAAAGGAGTGCATCGCCGCCTTCGTACAGGGCAACGAGCCACCTGCAGTAACGGCCGATAAGATCGTGGCAAGAGTTGCCAAAAAATACGGCGTCACCGAAGAAGAGATTTACGGCAGAAAGCGCACCAAACATATCGCTAACGCCCGAAACATCAGTATTTACATCATTCGAAAGATCACCGAGCTGTCTTTCCCCGCCATCGGCAAGCTGTTCGACCGAGATCATTCCACCATCATCAGCGCCAACGACTCTGTGGAGCAGAATATCAAAAATAACCCGCTCTTCTCCATCGAGATCTCCGACCTGATGAAAGAGATCACCGAATAAATTTTGCCTCAGGCATCAAATAACGACTGTTAAAGGGAGTTTGATCGTGTTTTTGCATCTTTCTCAGACCTGCGTGCTGGATAAACGGGACGTGATCGGCGTGTTCGATATGGATACCGCCACGATCTCCCCCGAATCCAGACGCTTCCTTCGGGAGTGTGAGCAAAAGAAAAAGCTTCGCTCGGTTGCAAAGGATATTCCCAAATCCTTCGTGCTGACCGAAAATACCGTTTATCTCGCCTCTCTCGCCCCCGGCTCTCTCCGAGGCCATCTGGAGGAATAATCACGCGATTTCCACATTTTCCTATGGACATCCACAATGATTTCCTGTGGAATCTTCTGTGGAAAAAACCACCCCTTTTCGCTATTCTCTTTTCTGAAATAATCCTCCACAGCTTGTCCGTTCCTCTTTCCCAAGGAGATCAGACGGTTGCAGTCTTCGATTTTCCGCATTTTAAGCGGGAATCCGACGATTTCCACAGTCTCGACACCCTATACTACTAACACTACTAAAATATATACTTTTAATATCTTGTCTTGTCTTTTTCGCGCGCGAGGCGCGTTAAGCGCAAGAGAAAACAAAGGAGATTCGCTATGAAAATTACCTTCCAAAAGAGCGTTCTGGAGGCGGTAGTCAACGATTCCATGTGTTCGGTATCCGACAAAAACGCTATTCCCGTGATTGAGGGCATCCGCTTCAAGACCGAGGACAGCAGACATTGCACCATCACTACCTACGATCTGGAGAAAGGCTTCTGTGCCTCGGTAGAATGCGACGTTGCAGAAGAAGGCAATTACGTCATCAACGCGCAAAAGCTTAACCGAATCATTAAATTCATGCCCGATCAGTATATAACCATCACTGTTAGTGCCAACTGCAAGGTGGTCATCACCAGCGGTCTGTCTAAGTTCGAGCTGCACGCAATGGAGGGCGATTCCTTCCCCAGCCTGCCCGATCTGACCGGCGAGGTTGGATTTTCCATTACCGGCGACATTCTAAAAAAGATGATCGGTCAGATCTTCTTTGCTATCGCCGTCACCGATCAGCGCCCCATCCTTTGCGGCGCGCTGTTTAACATCACCAACGAGTCGCTGAAGGTAGTCTCCTGCGACGGCAACCGTCTGGCGATCCGCGAAAAGATCTGCGCGCTGGAAAATACCGACAACGAGAGCGAGCCGCTGAACGCTTCCTTCGTGGTGCCCGGAAAGACATTGAATCAACTCCTTCGTCTGATTTCGGATGACGATCTGATCAATATTCACCTGGGCAGAAAGCACGTCATCTTCCGGATGGACGGTAAGCTCTTCTTCTCCCGCCTGATCGACGGCGAGTATATCGCCTATCAGCGGATCATTCCTAAGGAAAGCCCCATTAACGTGACGGTAGACCGCATGGGTCTGATCTCCTCGCTGGAGCGTGCGTCGCTGGTTACCGAGGATAAGGCACTGGGACAGGCAAAATCCTACGTTCGTTGCGCGTTTGAGGACGATAAGCTGAAAATTTCCTCGGTTTCGGTCACCGGTAGCGTATACGATGAGATCGGTATCGAAAAATCGGGCGATAATATCGTGATCGGTTTCAATTGCCGCTATCTGCTGGACGCGCTGAAGGCAGCGGACGGTCAGAAAATAAAGATCACGCTGGACGGACCTCTGAAGAGCATCATCATCTATCCCGTGAAGGAAGAGGATGCCGAGCCCTCCGATGAAGAGTTCCTCTACATGGTCAGCCCCGTGAAGATGAAGGAATGATCTGCAGATTGGTTTATTATCGGAACTTCCGCAACATTACAGAGCAGAAGATCGAATTTTCCCCGGAGACCAATTTGATCCTGGGCTCCAACGCCCAAGGCAAGACCAACGCGCTGGAGGGAATGTATCTCTGTGCCCAGGGACGCTCCCACCGAACCATCCACGAGCGGGAATTTATCAAATTCGGCGAAACCTTTGCAGAGGTGGGACTGACCTATCGGGACGAGCTGCGGGAGAATCAGCTGGCCATTCGCTACAAGGGCGGACGGAAGGGATGTCAAAAAAACGGCGTTCCTCTGAAAAAGATGAGCGAGTTCATCGGCAATTTCCGCGCGGTGCTGTTTACCCCCGAGCATCTGTCTATCGTCAAGGAAGGACCTGCGCTTCGCAGAAACTTCATGGATTCCGCACTCTCTCAGCTGTCTGCGGGCTACGTTTCCTCTCTGCAAACCTACAACCGTGCGCTCCTGCAGCGGAATAAGCTGCTCCTGTCGGCGCAAAAGGGAGAGATCAGCGGCATCGAGCCCCTTGCGGAGGTCTGGTCGCTGCAGCTGGCCAAAGAGGCTGCCTATCTCTCCGCGCAGCGGGAAGCGTATATCCAAACGCTGGATGAGATCGTCAAAACGGTCTTCGCCGATATGACGGGCGGCAGAGAGATCCCTTCAGTCACCTACGGCGGCCGCAAGGAAGAAGCGGACTTTCAAGCTCTGCTGACGGCAAATTTAGAGCGGGAGATTCGC
>CAZFJJ010000098.1:0-7262 GCA_964519075.1 uncultured Lachnospiraceae bacterium | reverse complement strand
TATTCCTCTGCGGCGGCGATCTCTTCCTTAGACAGAGCAAGCTCCAGCGGCAGCATCAGAAGCTGCAGCGTGCCTGCCTGCTCCCGCATGATCCGCTTCATATCCTCGAAGAGGATGCGCTCGTGGGCGGCGTGCTTGTCGATCATCAGAACGGCGTCCTCGCTTTCCACGAAAACGTAGGCGTGGAAGGCGGTGCCTAAAATGCGGTAGGGCTTTTCCTCTGCGTCGGACTTTCGCTCAGCACCTGCCGACAGGCTGAAGAGGAAGCTGCCCGGCTCGCCCATATTGCCAAATACCTCTGCCGGCGGAGGCGGGGACGCGGCGGGAGCAGGCGCAGGCTTTGGGGCAATCTGTTCGTCGGGCGACGTTACCGCAGGCGCGACGGAGACGGGCTCGGCGGGTGCTACGGGGATATCCTCGAACTGCAGGTCGGCGAAGAGGGGATTATAGGCTCTCTCCACGGTTGGGGGAGGAGCAACGGGCACGTCGGTGAAAACGGGTGGCGCAGGCTCAGTGGGCAGGGCTTCGGGGACGGCGGCATTTGTCGGATCGTCCGGCGAGAGGGTCAACCTGTCTCTTGCGGGAGGCGCATCTGCATCCGACGGGGGCGGTGCAAAGGGCACAATCTCCTGAGGTGCTCCCTCCGCTTGGGAGAGGGGCTCGGGGGTGTCGTCGAAGAGCTGCTTTTGAGTCAGCGTTTTGCCCTCCGCGTCCGAGATGCGGTCGTAGACCGGCACGAAGGCGTTGTAAATGCTTCGCTGGTCGGGGGTCATATGGTGCGGCTCAAACTTGATCTCGGGGCGGTCGGTGGCCTCCTCCAGCGCGTTGCGGACGGCGCAGTAGACCGCGTCAAAGACCAGCCGCTCGTTGGAGAATTTCACCTCCATCTTGGTAGGATGGACGTTCACGTCTACGAAAGAGGGGTGGATATAGATATGCAGAACACAGCAGGGGAACTTCTCGGTCTCCATGTAGCTTTCGAAGGCCTGTTCCAGCGCCGCCGTGGCGGTTTTCGATTTGATATAGCGGTTATTTAAGAAGAAATTCTGGAAATTGCGGTTGGCGCGGACGTTTACCGGGGTGCCGATATAGCCCCGCACCTCGATGCCACCGGTGAGTGCGTTCACCTCAATGAGCTTGGAGGCGAACTCCCGTCCCATCACGGCGTAGATGGCACCGCCGACCTTGCCGTCGCCTCGGGTCTGGAGCTTCACCGCTCCGTCCGAGATGAACTTGAAGGCGATGTCGGGGCGGGAGAGCGCCAGCTTTTCCGCGATGGAGGCCACCGCCATTGCCTCGGAGCTGTCCTTTTTCAAAAACTTCCGTCTGGCGGGGACGTTGGCAAACAGCTCCTCCACGATGACCGTGGTGCCCGCCTTGCAGCCTGCATCCGACAGGTCGGTGACCAGCCCTCCCTCTGCGGTGAGGACGGTGCCTACAGCGTCCTCACCGCGGCGGGACATGATGCGCATGGTGGAGACAGAGGAGATGGCGGCCAGCGCCTCTCCACGGAAGCCGAGGGTGGTGATGCCGTCCAGATCCCGCTCGGTGGCGATCTTGCTGGTGGCGTGGCGACGGATGGCGATGGGCATATCCTCTCTGGCCATGCCACAGCCGTTATCCGACACGCGGATGAAAGAGATTCCTCCCCGCTTGATCTCTACGGTGATCTCGGTAGCGCCTGCATCCAGCGCGTTTTCCAGAAGCTCCTTGACGGCAGAAGCGGGACGCTCCACCACCTCGCCCGCGGCGATGAGGTTGGCGACCTGAAAATCCAGTACGTTGATGATGCCCATAGGAAGCTCCTTTCTTCAATTCCTTCGGAATTGAAAGTGATGTATTGTGTTTTGTGCAATGTGATGTTTTCTGCTTCTGCGAAGCAGAAAATGATGTGTTTTGCTGCGCAAAACGTTGCGGAAGTTTTGCGGCTTTGCCGAACAACAAGATATGTGGAAAAGCGGGGTGCACAACCGACCCTATCTCTGCGCAGGGCGTTCGGAGCGGACAGTCCGGAGGCCTGTCCCTACATGATTGCACGAACAACTACCGCCGTATCCGGACTTCCCCAGCGGGGAAGGTGGCGCGTCGAAGGCGTGACGGATGAGGAGATTCCCCTCTGCACCGCCTCACACTCTGTGCAAACCGCTCGAATGGCGAGAGTTGTAGTTGCGCTTGCGCAATTACGGCCCCGCCCTACGGGATGGTGTGAATACGAACGGTCACCCCTTCTCCAGCAGCTGCTTCAGCTCCCAGATCAGGTTAAACGCCTCCATCGGCGTCATTTGGTTGACGTCCAGCGAGCGGATGCGATCCTTGATCTCGCCGCCGATATAATCCTCGATGGAGATGGTCTCAAGGGCGTCTTCTGCTTTCTTTTTCTTGGGCGCAGACAGAGTGCCGCCCTCGTTCAGCGTCGCCAGCACCTCCTTGGCGCGGCGGATGACCTCCTTGGGCACGCCTGCCAGCGAGGCGACCTCGATGCCGTAGCTGTCGTCGGCCGCTCCCCGCACGATCTTGCGCAGAAAGATGACACCGTCGCCCTTCTTGCGGGCGGTGATGTGGTAATTGACCACCCCGGGGAGGGTGCTTGCCAGCTCGGTCAGCTCGTGATAGTGGGTGGCAAAGAGGGCTCGTGCGCCGATCTTCTTGCCTGCGGTATATTCGGCAATGGCGCGTGCCATGGACATACCGTCAAAGGTGGAGGTGCCTCTGCCGATCTCGTCGTAGACGATCAGCGAGCGGCGGGTGGCGTTTTTCAGGATGTATGCCACCTCGTTCATCTCCAGCATAAAGGTGGACTGCCCCGAAGCTAAATCGTCGGAGGCGCCCACACGGGTAAAGAGTCGGTCTACGATGCCGATCCGCGCCTCTTGGGCGGGGACGAAGGAGCCGATCTGTGCCATCAGCACGATCAGAGCGGTCTGGCGCATATAGGTGGACTTACCTGCCATGTTGGGACCCGTGATGATGAGGAGCTTGTTTTGCTCTACGTCCAGCAGGGTATCGTTGGGGACGAAATCGCTGCCCACGAACTGCTCCACCACGGGATGGCGGCCGTCTTTGATCTGCACGGTAAATCCGATGTCCACCTCGGGGCAGGTGTAGCCGTTCTTGGCGGCCACCAGCGCAAGGGAGCGGTAGACGTCCACCTTGGCGATGATCTCGGCCGCCTTTTGGATGCGGCGGACGTTTTCGGTAAGCTTTTCGCGGAGCTTCTGGAAGATGCTGTACTCGATGGCGCAGATCTTGTCGTTTGCGCCCAGAATGGTGGTCTCCAGCTGCTTCAGCTCCTCGGTGATGTAACGCTCGCCGGTGGTCAGGGTCTGCTTGCGGATCCATTCCTTGGGAACGTCGGGGATGTTGGACTTGGAAACCTCAATATAATAGCCGAAGACGCGGTTGTAGCCGATCTTCATATTCTTGATGCCCGTAGCTTCCTTCTCCCGCTCCTCGATGCCTGCGAGGTAGTCCTTGGAGTTGTTCAGGATATCACGGAGGCGATCCAGCTCGGCGTTAACGCCCCCGCGGATGAAGCCGCCCTCCCGAACCGAGAAGGGAGGATCGTCCACGACGGTAGCGCCGATCAGATTGGTAATGTCGTCCACCAGGTCGGAATGACGGGCGATCTCGGCAAGCTCGTCGCTCTTACAGCCGGCCAGCAGCGTGCGGATCACGGGCAGCACCGACAGCGTCCGTGCGATGGCGACCATGTCCTTGCCGCCTGCGCTGCCGTTGACCACGCGGGTCATGAGCCGCTCCAGATCCAGAAGTCCCCGAAGCGCCTCGGTGAGATCGTCCCGCAGGACGAAGTCGTCGAACAGCTCTTTCACCGCCGCCTGACGGCGAAGGATCAGCGGAACCTGTCGCAGCGGCTGTTCGATCCAGCCACGTAGCAGGCGCGCGCCCATAGAGGTCTCGGTCTTGTCCAGCACCCACAGCAGGGTGCCCCGCTTTTCGCGGGTGCGCAGGGTCTCGCACAGCTCCAGATTGCGGCGGGTGTTCACGTCCATCTCCAGATACTGTCCGCCCTCGTAGAAGAGGGGGCGCTTCAGATAGGAGAGGTCGGTCTTTTGGGTGTCGTTGATATAGGAGATCAGCCCTGCCAGCGCGGCCGAAACGGGGTCGGCAACCTCCGCCAGCTCCTCCTCGGAGAAGGCGAAGAGCAGGCGCAGCCGATCCTTGCCCTCGGAAAGGATAAAGCGGTCGGCGTAGGTGGCGTTGACCACCGTGCGAAAGCGCAGAGAGAGCATTCCCCGCAGCGCGTCGGAGGGCGAACGGTTGACCAGGATCTCACGAGGGGAGTAGACGGCCAGCTCGTTGGCGATGGCCTCGGGCGCGCTGTCAATGACCGTGGCGCGGATCTCGCCTGTGGAAACGTCGGCAAGGGCGAGGGCGGTCTTGTCCTCCCCGAACCAAAGGGCGGCGAGGTAATTGTTCACGCCCTCGGTCAGCTGAGCGGGGTCGGTGACGGTGCCGGGGGTGACGATGCGCACCACCTCGCGGCGAACCAGCCCCTTGGCGGTGGCGGGATCCTCGGTCTGCTCGCAGATGACCACGCTGTATCCCCGCTCCACCAGCCGTCCGATGTAGACGTCGGCTGAGTGATAGGGAACTCCGCACATGGGCGCGCGCTCCGCCTCGCCGCACTGGCGACCGGTGAGGGTCAGCTCCAGCTCCTTGGAGACCAGCTTGGCGTCGTCGAAGAACATTTCGTAAAAGTCGCCCAGCCGATAAAAGACGATGGCGTCGCCGTATTGTTTTTTGACTTCCAGATACTGTTGCATCATGGGAGAAAGTGCCATAATTACCTCAACTTCTGCTTGTTTCGTTTGGATTTTGGGAAATCACCCATTTTTCGCAAAACGGGCGAAATAATCGGTTGTGTAAGAGCAATCGATAGAGGGAGTGGCGTATCCATCAACCTATGTAGGGGCGATTGATGAATCGCCCCTACGGGTTAGACGAGGATTCAATCGCTCTTACAGAACCGTTCATGTTTGGGGGGAGAAGGGAAGCGATCCGCGGGGCGGATCACTTCCCCATCAATCGATTTATTTTGCGCCGCCGTAGCTGCCGGAGGTGTCAGCTACCGTTTCGGTGACGTTTTCCTTGCGGCGGGAGGTGGCGATGCGCTTCTTCAGCTCCGCGTAGAAGAGGTCTTCGTCCAGCGGCAGCTCCACGGGTCTACCCAGCCAGGAGGACAGGTGCATCGCGTTGGAGATGGTCAGACCGTTGATGCCCTCCTGACCCTTGGCAATCAGCGGCTCGCCGCGGAGCAGATGAGCCGCAAAGGCATTGAACACACCCACGTGCTGGGGCGCACCGCCCTCGGGGGTCAGATCGATCCGCTCGTTCTTGGGAGCGGCGAAGGCGTGGGGTGCCTGACTTGTGAACACCGACTCGGGCATCTCGTTCTTCCACAGGATCAGTCTGCCGTTCTCGCAGAGCAGCTTGCCGCCGTCGCAGAGGATCTCCAGACGGTTGGAGCCGGGAGCGTCGCCGGTGGAGGTGATGAACACGCCGGTAGCGCCGTTTTCGTACTCGGCGTAAGCGGTCACGTCGTCCTCGACCTCAATGTCGTGCCACTTGCCGTAGTGCAGGTGGGCGTCGATCTTCACGGGCATACCGCAGAGCCACTGCCACAGATCCAGCTGATGGGGGCACTGGTTGAGCAGAACGCCGCCGCCCTCGCCGCTCCAGGTGGCGCGCCACGCGCCGGAGTCGTAATACTTCTGGGGACGGTACCAGTTGGTGATGATCCAGTTGACTCGCTTCATCTTACCCAGCTCGCCCGAATCCAAAATCTCCTTCATCTTGATGTAGAGGGGGTCGGTGCGCTGATTGAACATCATGGCAAAGCAAACCTCGGGGTGCGCGTCTGCCACGGCGTTCATCTCACGAACCGCCTTGGTGTACACGCCCGCGGGCTTCTCGGACACTACGTGAATGCCCCGCTCGATGGCGGCGATGACGTAGGTGGGGTGATCGTAGTGGGGAGTGGCAACGGTCACTGCTTCACAAAGACCGCTGTCCAGCATCTCGATGGCATCGGTGAAGCGGGCGATCTTGCGCTCCTCGCCCTTCTCGGAAAGCCGCTTTTCGCACTCGTCGGCGATCTGCTCTGCCCGCTCGGGTTTGATGTCGCAGATGGCGGTCAGCTCAAACTCGGGGCATTCGCCGTTTGTGAACATTCTGGCGTGTCCGGAACCCATGTTGCCGACACCGATCACGCCGATCTTAACTTTTTTCATAGTAGCCTCCAAAACGTGTAACGTTCTATGATTTATCTCGTCTGACCGCAGTCAGATCCATTCGTCGAATTCGTGGAGATAGAGCCGATCCTCGGGAGTAGCGCGAATCTCGTCCAGCAAGCGGGTGATCTCGGCAGCGATGGCCGACTGCCCTACAAATGATTGACCGGTTTGGTTATCGAACAGCAGTCCGTCCTCGTCTGCCATTGCGTACGCCATTAGCAGCGCGAACGGGATCTCCAGCGAATCAATTCCGCAGGAGAAAAAGAGAGCGGTGCTGCCGGCAGGGAATACGATCGTTTCACCCTTCGGCTTTTTCAGCTGCCACCACTTTTTGCGGGGGGCAGACAGCTCTATCGGAATCGCCTCGTCAGTGACCGCGTTGGTAAACTCCACTGCCGCCAAATAGGCGCGGGGATCGTCGGTAAGCAGTCCGCCAAGCTTGACACTGAGGGGCGATACGTTTCCGTCCAGACTGAAATCGGGAGCAAGCTCGCCCGTCAGCCCGAACAGCTTGCAGGTCTCTGCAAACGCCTCAGGCGTCAGCACGGGTGCAGCTTTCAGATACAGGTTCAGATCGTAGCTCATCCGATCTGCTCCACGATGCCCTTGACGGCATCAGCCGCAACGCGGAAGGCGTCCCGGGCGCTGGGGTAGGAGTAGGGATCGATGTCGGTCTTCTGATCCTCCTCCAGATCGGCAAGACCTTTGAATACGGTCAGGTGAGGCTCCAGCGACAGCACATTTCCGCCGCGAGCTCCAAAATCTGCGATGATGGCAGGGAGATTGCCCACGCCGCAGCCTGCGGGCACAACCTTGCCGTCCGGCAGAGCGTCCTTGATGTGGAGGTAGGTGGTCTTATCGGCCAGCATCCTCCACGCGGTGAGGGGATCCACGCCGCACTGGATGAAGTTGGCGGGGTCAAATACGCTACCCAAAGAGGGAACGGCGCTGAGAATTTCCAGACAGTTCTCGGCGCTGTCGCCGTAGATGCCCTTTTCGTTTTCGTGG
>CAZFJJ010000097.1:0-7286 GCA_964519075.1 uncultured Lachnospiraceae bacterium | reverse complement strand
TGGAAGTGGGCAAGGTATTTGATACCGAAAAGGACATTATTTGCTACGATAATCTGGGCATCGGCCGTCTGATCTACCAGTTGCCTACTTCTCTGTGCGAGATGTTCCTGCAGGAGGTCTTCAAGAAGGGACCGCTGGAGTCTCTGGATCGCGAGACCCTCACCACCATTCAGGCGTTCTTCGAGAATAATCTGAACGTTTCCGAAACCTCCAGAAAGCTGTTCGTGCACCGCAACACGCTGGTGTACCGTCTGGAGAAGATCCGCAAGCTGACCGGTCTGGATCTGAGAGAATTTGAGCACGCCATTACCTTCAAGGTGGCGCTGATGGTCAAGAAGTATCTCTCGTCCAAGCCCGTAAAATATTAAGTCTGAACAACATGGGCTTGTCCGCAAAGCGCGGCGTGACCTGATCCACAACCGTTCCGGAGATTCAAAATTGGGAGACCAAGGCGTCTCCCAATTTTGAGAAATCGGCAGTCGACCTCGTGTGATCCGTTATCGCTGACCGCCTGTGCGGTGAGCTCTGTTTTGTCTGTATATAAGTAAAAACATGATTGAACTCAAGAATGTAACCAAAAAGCATGAGGGCGGTTTCACCGCTCTTGAGGACGTTAATTTGCAGATTAACGATGGTGAATTCGTCTTTATCGTCGGCGGCTCCGGCGCGGGAAAATCCACCCTTGCGAGCTTGCTGATTGCCGAAAGTATGCCTACTGAGGGTACGATTTCCGTGGATGGCTTGGAGCTCGATGCGATCAAAAGAGGCAAGATCCCATTTTATCGGCGAAAACTGGGCATTTTGTTTCGGGATTTCCGACTGTTCCCCGACAAGACCGTATACGAGAACGTAGCGTTTGCGCTGCGCGTGGTAGGTGAACCCTCTTCGTCTATTCGAATGAAAGTCAACGCCGCGCTGCGAATGGCTGAGCTTACGGACAAAGGAAAATGCAACATTGACCAGCTGTCGGGGTTGGAACAGCAAAAGGTGGCGCTTGCCCGCGCACTGGCGAACGGCGCAGGTATTATTCTTGCGGACGAACCCTGCGGAAACGTGGATCCTATCCAAAGCAGAGAGCTGATCGAGCTGTTTTGCCGTATTCAGGGACGTTATCAAAAGACGGTGGTTCTGTTGACCCACGACCGTGAGTTGGCAGAGTCGTTCGGTAAACGGACGGTCTATCTGCAGCGCGGAAAGATCGTTGACGACGTGGCTGCATACAGCGCCGACGAGGAGATCCTTGCCGAAGAGCAACGCGCCGAAGATGAAACGGCGCCTGTCGAAGCGGTGATCCCTCGGCAGTTGGACGAGTTCCCCGCAGAGGTCATGATCGAGGTAGCGGTCGAGGAAGAGCTTTCCGCTCCCGAAGACGAACCTGTCGCAGTTGAAGCGCCCGAGGAAGCGGTCGAAGAGGCGGTGGAAGAAGCGGTCGAGGCAACAGCCGAAGAGGCCGTCGAAGAGGCTGCGGAAGAAGCGGTCGAGGCAACAGCCGAAGAGGCCGTCGAAGAAGCGGCGGAAGAATCGGTCGAGGTAGCAGCCGAACAGACCGCCGAAGAGGCGGCCGCGGAAACCGTTGAAGAAACTGCCGAAGACACCGTCGAGTCTGACGAAGCGCCCGCTGCAGAGGTGCTTGCCACCTTCACGCCTGCAGCGCCCGAAGAGGAGTCTGCGAAAGAAGCGGCAGCGCCCGAGGAAACGCCTGCGGACGACGCCACGACCGTCCTTCAGATGCCCTCCTGGACGGAGGAAAAGGCGGCAGACGGCGATACCATGGAGGTTCGCTCTGCCAACGTATCCACCGACGCGCTGGAATCGGTGCTGGCCGAGCTGTTTGGCGGCGCAGGCGTCAGCGGCGTGTTTGATGCACCCGCCGAGTCCGTAACCGATGAAGAGGAGGAGAAGAAATGAAAAATTTCAGCTTGTCCTTTGCAATATCCCAAAGCTTATCTCAGATCGCCAAGACGGCGATCATGAGCATCGTCACCGTGTTGGTGCTGACCGGCAGTCTGCTGGTGCTGGGCTCGGTGGGATTATTTCAAACTAACGTAGACGAAAATCTGGCAGAGCTTTCTACCGAAGGCGACGTGGTAATCTTTTTACAGTCCGATTGTACCGATGCGGAGATCGGACAGATGGAGACTCTTTTGGAGTCTTATCGGCAGGAGGGGCTGATCGGCACCTATACTTACGTATCCAAGGAGGATGCGCTCCGCTCGGAAATGATCAAATTCGGTGATTACCCCGAGTTGTTTCAATCGATCCAAACAGGGGAAAACCCCTATCGCTCGTCCTTTGCCGTGACGGTAGGGAGCGAGGACGGTATTGCTCAGTTATTGAAGCGACTGCAAGGAATCACTTTGACGCGCACCGGCGAGACGGGAGAGGGCGTGCCCTTCCATCCTGTTGCGAATGCGATCACGCACGTAGAAGCGGTTGACACGGTGAAGGAGATCGTGGGCGGGATTCGCACCGTAGCACTGGTTCTGCTGGCGATCCTTTTGACGGTGGGATTGTTTATCCTGATGAATACCGTTCGGCTGGCGATCTTCGGCAGACGAAAAGAGCTGGCGGTAATGCGGTATTTGGGTGCTACCCGCTCCTGCATTACTTCGCCGTTTTTGATCCAAGGTATCGTTCTGGGATTCGTTTCCGCTGTTGCGGCATTCTTTGTGCAGTGGTTATTCTATCAGAAAATGACCGATTATCTTGCGCAGCAATACGGTCTGTTGACCCTTCTGTCCTTTGACTCGCTTTGGTATTACCTGTTGGCAGCATTTCTGTTTGTGGGGCTCTTGATCGGAGCCGTAGGCGGAGCGTTGGCAACCGGTCGGTATCTGCGGGAAAAGGAATGAACGCATACCGATGGAAAGGGTAGAATACAATGGATAAGCGCAGAAATGCAAGAAAACTGATCGGTTTGATGCTGATTCTTCTGTTGACCGTATGTGCCTTGCCGGGTGCGGCTGAGACCTCTCCGTATATAAACGAGCCGACGGACACGTCCGAATCAGCGGAGCGCGTTGACGAGACGGTTGCAACGATTACCGCAGAGATCGAGGAGCTCAGATCTCAGATTTCGCTTGTAGAGACGGAGCTTCTCGCACGGCAGTCCGCCGTGAGCACCGTTGGGCAGTATAAGGAGTTGCTGGATCGGCAAATTGCTCTTTTGACGGCTGAGGTAGACTGTCTGGATCGTTTGCTTACGTATTACGATCTGTTGATTGCACGGTACACGGCCGAGATCGACGAAATGCAACAGGTATATGACGTCGAGTTTCAGGCGCTGGCGGTAAGGCTGCGGCAATCCTATGAAGAAGGAATGCCGGGACTGCTGGAGTATCTGAGTCGTTCGGACAGCCTGTTGTCCGTGCTGGTGGGAATGGAACGCCGCAGCGAAATTGAGGAATACGATCGGTCGCTGATGGAAGCGTTAAATACCGGTCGAAAAGAGATTGCGAGCAGGCAAAACGAGCTTTTGGAGCTTCGCGCCGAACGGTATCTGCTGGCGACGGAACGAGCCGATCGTACGCAATATCTCAATACCAAGCTGCAGGAAGGCGGTAGCTTCCTGCGTTCGCTGACCGATGAACCGGATCGGTTCAGCTATTACGTCCAGCTCTCTCAGGCGGGCGTGCAAACGGCTGACCGTCAGATCGCCCGAGCGGTTGCGGATCTTACCGAAGCGTTGGGAGACGAGGGGCTGTCGGCAGAGATTGCCGAAAAGCGTTTGCTGATCGGCAGTTCGTTGCAGGCGATGATGGAGCAGGGCGATCTGCAAAAGGGCTCCGAGTATTACGATGACGGCGCACTCTATATATGGCCGCTGACGTTGGATCCTGATCGTAAGGCGGAATTTTCCGCTTCGATGGGCTATCGAACCTATCAGGTTGGAGGTAAGACGGTTGGCGATTATCACGGCGGAATCGATCTTGCTGCAGAGCAGGGGACCCAAGTGGTGGCGGCTGCGTCCGGAAAGGTTGCTGACGCAGGCTACGCGGAGGGCTACGGTTATTACGTAGCGATTTTGCACGCAGACGGCAGCGTTACCCGATATGCTCATCTGGGGGCGATTACGGTAACTGTCGGCGATTGCGTATTACAGGGCGAAGTCATCGGCAGCGCAGGCTGCAGCGGGAACAGCAGCGGTGTCGGCTGTCACTTTGAGCTGTGGATCAACGGCGAACGGGTGAATCCGGAACCGTATTTGACGCTTCCTGCGGACGGTCTTTCCGAAACGGCGGAATGACTTTGCAATCGTTCAGCATATACATTTAGCAAACGAAGGTAACCAATTATGTCATTTTTTACGAAAAAAATCGCTTGGAGCTGGATTCCGCTCGCCGTAGCGTTGACGGTTCTGATTACGTTTATGTCCACCTACGTCGTGATGCGGACGGAAGCACACGAGCAGCAAAATGATGCGATCATTTCCACCACGCTGTCGGAGGATCCGACGCTGGCGATGGTCAAGCAGCTCTTCGAGATGAACTACATCGGCGAGCTGCCCGAGATCGACGATTCGTTGACCTTGGATGCGATGATCGAAGCGTACGTTGCCGCTGTCGGCGACCGCTACGCCCGTTATATGAATCCGGAGGAGTATTCGGCGTACTTATCCTCCATGCAAGGCGATTTGGTGGGGATCGGCGTACAGGTCATTTATCACGAAGAGACCAACGGAATCGAGATCATGCTGGTCATGCCCGATTCTCCTGCCGAGGCCTTGGGCTTGCAAACGGGCGATCTGATCGTGGGAGTGGAAAAGCTCCGCTGTGAGACCGACGGCTACGAAGCTCTGGTAAACGCCATCGCGGGCGAGGCGGGAACCGACGTTCTGTTGGTTATTCGCAGGGACGGCGTGGAAATGGAAATGACTGCTACCCGTGCTCACGTTACCTCGCTGAGCGTGACCTACAAGATGCTGTCTGACGATCATACGGGACTGATCCGTATTTCCGAGTTCAACGCGACTACGCCTTCTCAATTCAAGGAAGCGGTAAATGCTCTGCAGAGTGCGGGCGCAGATCGTCTGATTTTCGATATGCGCAACAACCCCGGCGGTCAGCTGGACAGCGTCCTGTCGGTGCTCTCCTACCTGCTTCCCAAGGACAGCGTACTGATCCGTGTGAACGATGCACAGGGAAATGAGGTCACCTACTCGGATACCGAGGAGGAGGATCACACCGTAGACTGTCCCATGGCGGTGCTGATCAACGGCAATACTGCCAGCGCGGCAGAGCTGTTCACCTCCTGTCTGCGAGACTACGGTAAGGTGACCGTCGTGGGCGAGCTGTCCTACGGCAAGGGCTGTATGCAGTTTATGTACAGTCTGCCAAACGGCGGCGCGCTTTCGCTGACCACCCGTATGTACAGCCCTCCGTCGGGCGAGAATTACGACGGCATCGGCATTACGCCCGATATTACCGTTTCGCTGTCCGAAGAGGCGGCGAAACTTAACCCCCTCAAGTTAACCGAAGAAACCGACGATCAGCTGAAGGCGGCAATAGACTCCTTCGACGATCGTGTTGAATAAAAATCATCTGTCATAAGGAGAATAAAATCATGGCAATTACCGTAACCAAAGAAGGCAAACTGAAGCTGGAGGAAGAGCTCAGCTATTTGAAAAACGTCAAGCGCAAAGAAGTGACCGAGGCGATCCGTATCGCGCTGGGCTTTGGCGACCTTTCCGAGAACTCTGAGTACGACGAGGCAAAAACCGAGCAGGGCAAGGTGGAAAACCGCATTGCCGAGCTGGAGGAGATGCTGAAAAATGTGATCGTGGTCTCCGAGATCACCACCGACGTGGTCAATGTTGGCTCCAAGGTTCGCATCTACAACGAGAAATGGGACGAAGAGATCCTGTACTCCATCGTAGGCTCCACCGAGGCAGACCCTCTGCAGAACAAGATCTCCGATCTGTCTCCCATCGGCAAGGCGATCCTGGGCAAGAAGGCAGGCGAGACCGTAGTCGTAGAAACTCCTCAGGGACACGTAAACGTAAAAATTCTGGAAATCACCAAGTAAGTGAGGATAAAACCATGGCAGTGAATGAAACCACTGAATTCTCCGCCGGCAGCGAGCTGGCGGTAAGGCGGGAAAAGCTCGCCAATCTGAAGGCAGCAGGAAACGACCCCTTCACCATCACCAAGTACGACGTAGACGCGTTCAGCGCGGACATCAAGGGCGATTTTGCCGCTTGGGAAGGCAAGACCGTACGTCTGGCGGGCAGAATGATGAGCCGCCGCATCATGGGCAAGGCTTCCTTTGCGCATCTGGCGGACAAGCAGGGTGAGATCCAGCTCTACGTCAAGCGCGACGACGTGGGAACCGAGCTGTATAACACCGGCTTCAAGAAGTGGGACATCGGCGATATCATCGGCGTTGCAGGTACCGTCTTCACTACCCAGACCGGTGAGGTCTCCATCCATGTTACCGAGCTGGTTCTGCTGGCCAAGTCTCTCCTTCCCCTGCCCGAGAAGTTCCACGGGCTCACCAACGTAGACCAGCGTTACCGTCAGCGTTACGTTGACCTGATCGTCAACCCCGAGGTCAAGGAGACCTTTGTGAAGCGCAGTATGATCCTGCGCGAGCTGCGTGCTTATCTGGATTCCAAGGGATTTTTGGAAGTAGATACTCCCATCCTAACGCCCTTCGAGATCGGTGCGTCTGCCCGTCCCTTCTATACCCATCACAATACGCTGGATATGGACATGGTGCTGCGCATCGAGACCGAGCTGTATCTGAAGCGACTGATCGTGGGTGGTATGGATCGCGTCTACGAGGTAGGCCGTATTTTCCGTAACGAGGGTATGGACACCAAGCACAATCCCGAGTTCACCACCATCGAGCTGTACCAGGCGTACACCGACTTCGAGGGTATGATGAATCTGGTGGAGGATATGATGAAGACCGTGACCATGAAGGTCTGCGGCACGCTGCAGATCCCCTATCAGGGTCAGACCATCGATCTCTCCCATTGGGAGCGCATGACCATGGTGGAAGCGGTCAAGAAGTACTCCGGCGTGGACTTTGGCGCCGTTGCTTCCGACGAGGAAGCCATTGCGTTGGCAAAGGAGCATCACGTGGAGCTCCCCGAGGTGCCCACCAAGGGTGCGATCCTGGCAGAGTTCTTCGATGCATACGTAGAAGAGAAGCTGATTCAGCCTACCTTTATTTACGATTATCCCGTGGAGATCAGCCCTCTGGCAAAGCGCAAGCCCTCCGATCCCGCTTTCACCGAGCGGTTCGAGTACTTCATCAACGCCACCGAATTCGGCAACGCCTTC
>CAZFJJ010000096.1:0-7292 GCA_964519075.1 uncultured Lachnospiraceae bacterium | reverse complement strand
TTGGAGTGACAGTACCAGTATAGCTAGTTACACCGGTAATGGAAACGGTGGGTTCATAGTAATACTTTACAGTAAAAGATACTTCAGTTGTCCATTTGCCCGATGAAGCAGAATTACCATTAGTAGCAACCGCAAGATAAGTACCTTCCGCAATGGTGGATGTGCCGGCAGATGTGCCACTACTCCAGCCCCAGCTCGGTTTTGATGTAGCATACCTAATTTCAGCATCATAGGAACCAATAGTTGCAGAACGATTCTTTGGATCCAAATTGATGCCGGAATCATCCGTCAGGGCCTCGTACAAGTCGATAGCCGCGCCATCCTTGATGTACAAGGTGGTGCCATCCCAGTACCAGCCGTCTGCTTCTGCTGCAGTTACAGGGAACTCAAACAGATTGCCGAGTAGCCCGGCAGGCAACATGGCCAGCATCATGCTTATCACAATCAGCATGGCCGTAAATTTCTTCATTTGCAATTTTCCTCCTTAGAAATATAAAGATGTCGCTCATTGCAGCGTTCGCTACGCGTCCGATTGGGTCACCACTCCTGTGGGCGTTTCGCTTGCGCCAAAATGAGTTGCAAAGTGCGGTATCTGCC
This sequence comes from uncultured Lachnospiraceae bacterium, assembly GCA_964519075.1. Lineage (GTDB taxonomy): Bacteria > Bacillota > Clostridia > Oscillospirales > CAG-272 > CAKSQF01. The sequence goes on along the minus strand of CAZFJJ010000096.1, from coordinate 6,695 downwards.
CCCTTTTCCTACTGATTTGGGCTTCACCGCGGTGTTTGTATTGTCTTATTTCGCCCGCCACCTATACGAGCGAATAATAAGTCACAGTAATTATAGCATATCCATCCTGAAAAGTAAATACTTTTATGAGAATTTTGGCAAAAAAATTGTAATATTTTTTCGTCCGCTTCGAACGGCTTTCATCGACTCCTGTTATACTGCCAAACCCTTCGTACCGCGCTCTCCCTCAGTCTCGTAGCCGCCGCAGGCTGCTACTCGACAACCCCCGCCCTACAGGGTTGGTGCGGACAGATTCCGCCGACCGTCGCCTTGACGTCCCGTTGGCACAAAAAAATCTTCCCGATCGCTCGGGAAGATTTCCTTCATTTTAATATATATATGATTATTCTTTCGGTTCGTAGAACAGCTCTACTACGGTCTTTTTGAGATCGTCCGCATCGGGGTAAAACTCCATATACTGTTCGCCCAGCACCGTTTCGCCCGCTATCGTGCGGATCTCGGTGAAATCGTACGCGGAGATTTTCTCGAACAGCATTTGCAGCCGCTCCACGGAACAGTCGGATACGATATAGTCCGCCAGCTGAAGCGATGCGCTGACGATGAATTCCTCGTCACTCTCCACGCGCTCCACAGACCGGTAATACAGCGCCTCCATGTACTGCTGCTGACGCTTCATTCGGGCGTTGTTACTGCTGTCGTCCATGCCGTAGCGGGAACGGATATAGCGCAGTGCCTGCTCGCCGCTGAGCGTCATCGTTTCGCCCCGCACCAGCGTGTCGTCCACGCCGGAGAAATCGTCCAGAACGGTCAGCTCCACGCCGCCCACCAGATCGTTGTAGATCGGCACCGCGTCCATGGTCACCGAGACGTAGTGATCCACCTTCACGTTGAGCAACAGATTGGACACCGCCTCGGCAGTATTGCGACAGCTGACCTCCTTGCCGTTTCCGTAGGTGTGCGCCAGCGCCAGCTGCTTATTGACGATGCCTACCTTTTCGCCCGCAACGCCGAGAATGCTGATATCCGTCATCGTATCGCGGTTGATGTGGATGGCCGTGCAGGTCTCGTTGGCGTTATCAATGACCAACAGCAGCACGAAGTCCGCCTGCTGATCGTTGGTATACGCGTCGTTTACGATGGAGTCGTCAAACTTATCCAGACCCATGATCAGAAGGGTTTGAACGTCGTCGTTCAAAACGTATTCCCGACCGTTATACTCGATCGCAGAGCGCAAGCCCTCGCTGCCGTCGGATGGAAATACGCCTTGACTTTGTTCCCAAAGATTCAAACACAGCATAGCGGCAGACAAGAGGAAAATCACCAGCGACACTACCGCCGCATAGCGCAAATACTGTCTTTTACGCCGTCTTGCTCCACTCATGTTCATCCATCCCCACGTATAAAATTTTGTTATGCGTCAGTCTTCGCGTTCCTTGAGCTTGAAGCCGATGAAGACCATCGCTGCAGCAGATACCACCATCAGAGCGATGTAGAACAGCCACTGGAAATCGTCACTGGTCTGAGGTGCCTCCTCGTCAGTGTTGACCACGATGGCAAAGGGAGACAGCTCCTCTATGGTGAAGGTCAAAACCTCTTCGCCGTCCTGCTCCTCCACCTTGGCGTTGTCGATCAGCTCCCATTCGTCGCCGTTCAGGTGCAGAAGGCCGACGAAGTTCGTAAGCGTCTCGGGCTTAATGGTGACGGTGAACGCGCCGTGGTCGTCGTGGATGTCGCAGGAGTAGTAGCTTATGTCAAACAGGTCGCTGACCGCCAGCTTCTTGCTGTCCATATTCTGATCATCGGCCAGCTTAGCCAAAGCGGCATTCAGCGTGGTAATATCGGTAGAGTTGACGATGATCGAATACGCTTCCTCCAGCTTTGCACGGGTCGCATCGTCCAGCGTGTGACGGTCTGCGTAAGATGTAATGATCAGAATCGCAGTACACTCGGAGTTGGCGTTATCGTAATCAACCAGCTCGGGCCCTTTTTTGCCTCCGGGACTGGAAATAAATCCACCCAATGCTGCAAAGGACGGCAGACACATGCCAACCATCATCACCAGTGCAATACAAAACGCAATAATTTTTTTCATTTTAGTTTCATCCTTTCCGTATGAATATACTAAATCCATTTGATTCCAACGTTATCCGCGTCGGGGCGCCAGCAGCTCGGCAGAGTACGCGTTGAGCCGCCTCACGAAGTCTGCGCCCAAGCGCTTTTCGATATAGGCAAAGGCCTTGTGCATTTCCGGCTGTCGGTCGGTCAGATTATGGCAATCCGATCCGATCAGATGCACCGAGCAGCTCTCCAACAGTCTGACCGCCCTTCGGCGCGTGGTAAGGCGAACGAAGAAGCTCGCGTTCACCTGCATCAGAATATCGCTCTCCAAGAGACGATCCCACACCGAGCGGCTTTGTGCCTGCCAATACCGTTCAACGTGAGCCAAAACCAGCGTCACGCCTGCCGTGCAAGAAATATCGATCAGCTCTCTGACCGTATACTCAGTCCAACGTCCCATGGGCATTTCCAGCAGAAGCAGCCCGGTCCCTTCTATGCAAAGGGAGCGCAGATCGCTCATCCGACCGATGCCCTCGTAATAGCGCACCTCCGCGCCCAGCAAAATGCGGGGAGAGCCGTCCGGCAGACTGCGCATCACTTCATTGTATGCGGCTTGCCGTTCGGAAAGAAACTCCGCTGCAGATTTGCGATTGGCGTAAAAATGAGGTGTTGCCACTACCTGCTCTACGCCCTGCTCCCGAAGCATCTGCAAAAGCGACCGACTTTCTTGGACGTCGGCGCTTCCGTCGTCAATTCCCGGGAGAATATGGCTGTGAAAATCGATCATTTCGACTTCCCTTCGGATTCGTAAGAGCTGTAATACCGATAATACTTGTAATAGCGGTACTTCTTGTACTTACCGTACGAAGCGCTGCCGGATCTCGATTCGTTCATAACGCAGCCGAGAACGTTGACGTTAGAGAGCTTGAGCTGTCTGAAGCAGCGCTCCAGCTCCTTCTTCTCGGTATAATCCTCGCGGATTACCACGACCATACCCGAGATATGATTGGAGATCGCAAGCGCGTCCGAAACGATATTGACGGGAGGAAGGTCGATGACGATATAGTCGAACTTTTCGGTCAGCACCTCCAACAGAGCCTTCATTCGGCGGGAGCCTAACAGCTCGGAGGGATTGGGGGGCAGATCGCCGGCAGGAAGAATATACCACTTGTCCAAAATGGGAGAGCGAAACTCGTCGAACTGCTTGGGATCGTAGCCCATCAAAAGATCGGTCAGTCCGGGAGATGCGGCAGTTCCCATCTTCTTGGCGATACTGGGGATACGCAGGTCTCCGTCGATCAGCAGAACCTTTTTGCCGTTTTCCGCCAGCACGTAGGACAGGTTGATGGAGGTGGTACTCTTACCCTCGCCCCGCATGGAGCTGGTGACACCGATGATCGGGCATTTCAGCCCCTCGGGCAGGGTGAAGCCCAAATTGGTTCTCAGCAGCTTATACTGCTCTCTGGCGGTAAACTCCAGATTTTTGTGCAGCGTTTTTTGAAGCTCTCCCGAGGAAAACGAAGCCGATTTATGCCGTTTTTTAGAAAAAAACATAATTACTCACTCGCTTTCGTATCGGATGACTTTTTGCGCTGATAATAATATCCGTAGGAGCTCGAGCTTGAACCCAGCAGATCGGGCACCTTCGCCAAAATCGGATACTCGTAATTTTGCAGAATATAATCCTCGTCGTGGATGGTATCGTCCATGATCGCAAGGATCGCCAGCACCGCGATCGCCAGGAACGCGCCGGCAAACAAGCCGATCGCCGTATACTTGGTGATGCTGGGAGAGACCTTCTGCACGTTGACCGCGGCGGAGTCCACCACCGCCATCGAGCTGCCTTCGATCACCTCGGCGATGCGGATGGGCAATACCTCCGCAATGGCGTTGGCGATTCTTGCCGCCTCGTAGGGATCGTCGGCAGTGACGGTCACGCGCATGATCTCGGTCTCGTTCACCGAGGACGCCTCGATCATTCCGGACAGCTGACCGTATGAATAGGACACGTCCGCTTTGTCGATGACCATTTCCAGCGTGGTGCGGTTCTGCAGCATAACGATGTAGGTCTTGACCAGGCTCTGCGCGGCGGAAAGCTGTGAAAGGGTGACGCTGGTGCTGCCCACCGAGAACGAGCTGTTGTTGACGTACAGCATGACCGAGGAGGAGTACTGGGGTACCAGCACGAAGGAAGCGTACGAGAAGCCGATCGCCGCGGTCAGCACGCCGACGAGCACGATGATCCAGGCTCTGTGCCAAAGCGACTTGACGATATGCAGCAGGTCGATAGATATGACGTTTTTATTTGTTTGATTAGTCTGATTAGTCTGATTTGTTTGATTTGTTTGATTAGTCTGATTTGTTTGACTCTGTTCCATGAATCAATGTCTCCAAAAAATATCGAGCGAAGCTTGCAGATTGACAGCACCGCAGGGCATACCCGTTCAACGGGGCAAACCATCTCGGATACATTATACCATACCGATCTTGAAATTGCAATAGTGATTCTGCTGTTTTTTTCAGAATTTTTTCGGGCGACGTTGTAATTGTTCGCTATCGCCCCAACGGATCGGGGTACGCTTCCGCCTCACCGGTAGACGCCGGTCGCCACGGCGCAAAAAAAATCGGTCAAATCTTCATATACCTGTTTACTTTTGTCGCATTTTCGATTATAATGTATTTATACGAGTGCACCGCGGCACCGCCGCGAATCCGCAAAAAAAGGAATGACCGTATGGCACAGGATATATTTCGCGCCGCTGTAGTAGACATCGGCTCCAATACCATCAAAATGACGATCTACGACTTCAACCGTCGCACCGGACAGCTTTCCGAGCGGCGCAGACGAACGGTCAACGCAGGGCTCATTGCCTACGTCCAGCAGGGACTATTGACCGAGGCAGGCATCCACGTTCTGGTGGACGCCGTCCGCGAGCTGAAGTCGGTAGCCGCCGCAGACCATTGCAATCGGGTCTATCCCTTCGCCACCGCCGGGCTGCGCGCCGCCGCCAACGCAAGAGCGGTCATCGAGATCGTCCGCCGCGAGACCGGGCTTTCCATCGACCTGATCAGCGGCGACAGCGAAGCGCGTCTGACCTTCGAATCGCTGCTCCCCTCGCTGGACCCCGCCGTTACCTCGGGGCTTGTCATCGACATGGGCGGCGGCAGCACCGAGTTCGTGGGCTTTGCGGGTCGCCGCGCCCAGAAAAACGTCTCCCTGCGGCTGGGCGCGCTGGTGATCTACAATAAATTCGTCACCAACATCCTGCCCACGCCCCGCGAGACCAAAAAGATCCGCTCCTACGTCTGCGCCAAGCTGGCGTGCCATCCCTGGACTCACGAGTTCGGCTCGGTGCTCTACGTCAACGGCGGCACGGGTCGCACGCTGGCACGGCTCCACGCTCTCCGGCACGGCAGAGAAAGCGTTCTGCCCTATACCGTCTCCCGAGCGGACATGGAGACCCTGATGGATCAGATCACCTCCATGGACAAGGACGTCAAGCAGCTGCTGGTGAAGGAGGTCTCCAGCCGAATCCACACCTTCCCTGCCGGGCTGTCCGGACTGCTGGGCATTATGGACTACACCGGCGCTGATCGGGTAGTCGTCACCACCGCCAGCATCCGCGAGGGCTATCTGCAAAGACGGCTGAAGCGGGAAGACGATCGGGATTGCGCCGATAAGGAATCGCTATGACAAAAGAAGAAATTCGCTTTGAAGACAGCACGTTGATGGAAGGCATGATCTCCTTCCGTGCCGTCATCCGAGGAATCGAGAGCGGCGTTTCCGACCGCCGTATCCTTCGGGTATTCTACGACCGCGCCAGAGAGCGCCAGCTGGCAGGGCATCTGTCCTACGTCCGCGCCATGAGCTATCAGCATCACTTCGAGATCGTCCCCGCAGACGGCGCCGAGATCGACGCCCTGGCCACCGGCAAAAGCCACGGCGGCATTCTCACCGTATGCAGTGACCGCACCCTCCCCGCCCTCTCGCCGAAGGCGATCGCGCCGAAGGGGCTTTATATAATGATTGAGGGGATCGAGGACCCCTACAACTTCGGCTACGCCGTTCGCTCGCTCTACGCGGCGGGGGCGGACGGCATCCTCCTCTCGCCCCGCAACTGGATGAGTGCGGCGGGGGTGGTCTGCCGTGCGTCTGCGGGCGCATCCGAGCAGATCCCGCTGTATATCGCCGAGAGCGCCGACACCGCCGATCTGTTCCATCAATGCGGCTATCGGGTGCTGGCATCCGATCTGGCAGACTCCTCCCCCATGTGGGAGAGCGATCTTTCCCTTCCCCTTCTCCTGATCGTCGGCGGCGAGCGGCGCGGCATCTCCCGATCCCTTCTGGAAAAGTGCGACGGCGTCGTGCGCATCGACTACGGACGGGAGTTCTCCGCCGCGCTGTCGGCCGCATCGGCGGCAACCGTGCTGGCGTTTGAGGTGCTTCGGCAGAATCATTCTAAATAACAAACGGGCGGTGTGATATCCGCCCGTTTGTTGGTATACGAGAGTTTTCGCACGCACCGGCAGTATCTTGTAACGATTAAAACTATAGATTTCCGCTACTCTAAATGCCTCTCCCTCCGGGAGAGTGTGTCTTGCAGACGCTTCGCTTACTGCGCCGGAAAGGTCTATAC
>CAZFJJ010000095.1:0-7322 GCA_964519075.1 uncultured Lachnospiraceae bacterium | reverse complement strand
CAGGCGGCAGACGCTATCTCGGCAGGCCGTCCCGGCGCAAGACGCGAGAATCTGGAGAACTACATCAAGCGCCTGCAGAAGCTGGAGGAAATTGCAGAATCCTTCCCCGGAGTGGAGAAGTCGTTCGCGATCCAGGCGGGCAGAGAAGTGCGGATCATGGTGAAGCCCGAAGCGGTTTCCGATCAGCAGATGATCATCGTGGCAAGAGACGTTGCCAAGAAGATCGAGGCAGAGCTCAAGTATCCCGGACAGATCAAGATCAACGTGGTACGCGAGAGCAGAGCCGTCGATTACGCCAAATAAACAACGCTCGCGGCAGAATCTGCCGCACGGAACATATAAATAATATAAAGTTAGCTTGCAAGTTTGTTCGGCACCGCCGACTTCTCATAAACAGCGATATATTATGAAATATGGATCTCGGAAGGAGAAGAGACGCTTCTGTGAGAAGCTGCCTTCTCCTTCTTTTTCGGAAAGGAATACCTTATGAAGATACTATGTCTGGGTGACGTGGTAGGTCCCGTTGCCGTAGACCGCCTGTGCAGCGTGCTGTGGAAATATCGGAAGGAGCACGGGGTCGATTTCGTGATGCTCAACGGCGAGAACGCCGACGCGGGCAACGGCATCACCAAGGTCACCGCACAGCGGCTGTTTTCCGCGGGCGTGGACGTGATCACCGGCGGCAATCACATTTTCAAAAAACGGGAGGTCTACCGTTATTTGGACGACGAGGAGCGGATCCTGCGTCCCGCCAATTATCCCGCGGAGCTTCCCGGTAAGGGCGATACCATTCTGGACGTCTGCGGCTGGCGGATTTTGGTGATCAATCTGCAGGGAACCGTCTTTATGGACGCGCTGGACTGCCCTTTTCGCACAGTGGAGAAGATTCTGGAGCGCAATGCGGGGCGTTACGACCTGTCATTAATGGACGTTCACGCCGAGGCGACCTCCGAAAAAATTGCGCTCTCCCGACACTTTGACGGAAAGATTGACGTTATCGTGGGCACCCATACCCACGTGCCTACCGCTGACGCAAGAATTCTTCCAAAGGGCAGCGGATACGTCACCGACCTGGGTATGTGCGGCGTTTTCGAGAGCGCGCTGGGGGTAGACGTGGATTGTATCATCCATAAACTGAGATACAAAATTCCGACAAAATTCGAGCTTGCTGACGGAAATGTAACTTTTCAGGGCGTTGAGTTTGTCAAAAGCCCACAAACGACGGGAGTGGAATTTGTATCAAGAGTAGAATTTTCGTAAGAATTTCACATCCTCTTGCACCCGAGCCGGGAATTTGGTATAATAATGAAAAGGGTAATCACACCCTACAGGCCCTTTGTGAGAGGAGAAAGACATATGGAAGTTTTGAAAGTATCGGCTAAATCCAGCCCTAATCTGGTTGCAGGTGCAATCGCAGGCGTCGTGCGCGAGTACGGCGAGGTGGAAGTACAGGCGATCGGTGCAGGTGCCGTGAATCAGGCGATCAAGGCAATCGCGGTTGCAGGTGCGTTCCTGACCGAGGATCAGATCGAGATTAGCTGCAAGCCCTCGTTTGCGGAGGTTTCCGTAAACGACGAGCAGCGTACTGCGATCAAGCTGATCGTTAAGGCCGACAAGTCTGCTGAATAAAGACCTACTTACCGCAACGAACCGAAACATCCCGCACTCCATCGGAGTGCGGGATGTTTCGTTAGCGGAGAAGCAGATCGGATAGCCGAAGGATCTCGGGGGCGACGCGCCTCCGTTCCCTGCGGGTGATGGCGGTGTAGAGGGGGTAGGACAGGGCGGCAACGCCGATGCCGATCAGTCCGATCAGCACGCCGGGGATCGTGGGATTGCTGATCCCGACGGTCTTGCCCAGATCGGTCATGAACAGGCTCATGCCCGTTCCCAGCAGCAGGGTGCCCGCGATGCCCAGCGTCAGCGACAGCAGCGTCCCCTTGCGGGTGACGCTCCGATCCAGCTCCCGCAGGCGCGCCATCATACGCTCCTTATCGTCAGGGGAAGCCGGCGCGGAGTATTTGCTTCGGATGGCCTGAATCTCCTTTTGCTCCTTGGCGGAATACGAGAAGGAGAAGGTCTCGTTCTGTTTTTTCTCTTCCATATAAACTCCCGAAGCGGATCACCGCTCCTTTTCGTTGAATTTTCGTATAGCTCGGTTGGCCGTGACGATCATAAAGACCGACAGCGCGATCACGGTCAGGCTGACGCCCGCGCCGGTGGAGGCGACCATGATCCGTCGGAACTCGGGGCTACTGTCAGAGCCGAACTCGGAGAGCATGGCGGTCTCCAGCGCCAGCATGGATACCAGCGCTGCCGATAGATTGATCCGCTTGGCGGCGGACATGACGGGGCTTTGGTATTTGCGGAATTTGACGATGTCGATGACGGCGTGGGTGGTGACGTAGAAGGTGTAGGCGGCCATGATGTAGATCAGGATGCCGCCGTACTCGTACCCTTTATCCTGATAGAGGATCATCAGCACCGCGCCGGTCAGCGTCAGATTGAGGGTCAGCAGGATGTAGCCGCACAGCCGCGACCGCCGATACTCGGCGATCCGATCGGTGCCGATGCCCGCCCGCTTCACGTAGCGTGCCAGCAAAAAGCGCATGACGGTCAGAATGGCGTAATATCCCGCCAAGATGCCGAACCAATAGGTGCGATAACAGGCGCACATGAGGGCGTTGAACAGGACGAAGAGCAGGCTGATCGCCAGCGAGCCGTAGAGAGTTACCGTAGTGCGGAATTCCACGCTGGTGAGAAAGAGTCCGCCGTAGCGGGTGGAGCCGATCCGCGTCTTGCCCGAGCGAAACCAGCCGGGGAAATATTTTATGCAGCGCATCACAATGACGGTCAGTGCGTAAGCGGCAACCACATATGCCGGGCTGGCAGCGGGGGATTGGCCCCATCCGGCCAGCAGGATTGCCGCGGTAACACCGCCGCCGATGACGGGCAGCAGAATCACCACCCACAAGGGTGGGTAGAGCAGGACGTTCAGCAGCTGCCGCCAATGGTTTTTTCCGAACGCAAGGAAGGCGAACCAAAAGCGTTTCATATTCGCTTTTTGATCCGGACGGTGAAGGTCGAGCCCTTGCCGCTGACGCTCTCCACCGAGATCTCCCCTTCCACTATATCTACGATGCGCTTTACCAGCGCAAGTCCCAGCCCGTTGCCCCGGGTGGCGTGGGAGACGTCGCCCTGATAGAATTTCTCGAAAATGTGCGCGCCCACCTCGGGGGTCATGCCGCAGCCCGTGTCGGTGACTCTGACCGTGGCGTGGGTCGCGTCGGCAGTAAGCAGCACCGACACTTTGCCACCCGCGTCGGTGAATTTGAAGGCGTTGGACAGTAGGTTGTTCCAGACCAGTGACAAGAGCCGGCGATCGGCGGAGACTGCTACTTCCTCGGCAATGTCAGTATGGATGTCGACGTTCTTCTTCTCCCACTCGTTCTCGAACTGGAGCAGGCATTCGCACAGCTGCTCGCCCAGGTCGTAGGTGGTGTTTTCGGGGAAGATCTGCTGATTCTCCAGCTTATTCAGCCTGAGGATATTGGTGATGAGATCGGCCAGCCGTCGGGACGTATCGGAGATGGCGTTGGCGTATTCCAGTCGCCCTCCCTCGGGCAGTTCGGGATCCTTCAGCATGGCGGCGTAGTTGCCGATGACCGCCAGCGGGGTCTTGAGCTCGTGGGAGACGTTGGCGACGAAGTCGGTGCGCAGGGTCTCTACGCCCGACAGCTCCTCGGCCAGCGCGTTGATGCCCTCGCCGATGCGGTTAAAGGTATCCTCGTCGTCCGCTCTGACCAGTCGGGGCACGCGGGCGGTGAAATCGCCCTTCATCAGCTTTTGCGTAGTATGGACGATGATCCGCGCGGGGCGTGTGACGGTGAGCTTGCGTCGGATCGAATCGATGATTGCACAGGCAAGGCTCAGGAGAATGACGTTGAGGAAGGTGATTTTTGCGGCTTTCTGAATGTCGTTGGAGGTCAGGTCGATCTCCATGGTTTGAGCCATGACCGTGATAAAAAGCATCAGACAGCAGGTAGTAACGAAGGCGATCAGCAGAAAGAAGGTCAAGAAACGATTGACCGAGCGGAGAACGGCGGCAAACCGATGCGGGCTCTTCATTTGATCACCGCCTTGTAGCCCAGTCCGTGGACGGTAACGATCTCGAAATCGTCGCAGTTGCACAGCTTGCTGCGGAGCTTGGTCATATACACGTCCACCGTGCGGGGACCCGATGCGGTATCGGCATCCCAAAACTCGTCCATCAGCTGGGAGCGGGTGAAGGTCTTCTTGGGGTAGGACAGCAGCTTGTAGAGTAGGCTGAACTCCCGATTGGTCAGCGGCAGCTCCTCGCCGTCAAGATAAGCGGTGTGCTCGTCGGCATCCATAACGAAGGCTCCCACCTCCAGCTTGCGGCTGGATGCGATCTTAGCGCGGCGCAAGAGAGCGCCGATCCGCAGAAACAGCTCGTCCAGATCCACAGGCTTGACCATATAATCGTCTACGCCTAACCGATAGCCCTTCTGCTTGGCGGCAAAGTCGTCGCGGGCGGTCATGAAGAGGATGGGAATGGTATCACTTTGGGTGCGGACGTTGCGGACGAACTCGAAGCCGTCCACGTCGGGCATCATAATATCGGATACGATCAGGTCGAAGACGGTCTCGTACATGGCGTCGTAGGCGTCGGTAGCGGTGAGGCAGCCGACAGGCTCGTAGCCGCTGCGGATTAAAAAGGAGCAGACGGTGCGGTTGAGATCCACGTCGTCTTCCACCACCAGAATTTTGAACATAAGCAAGCCCTCCTACGGTATTTTCTCCATTTTAACATACAAATGTTAAAGTTTTGTTTCTGATTTATACTCAATCGCAGGTTTTTGCAGATACTGCGCAAACCGGGAGCAGCTCCGATCAGCGGGGCTGATGGAGGGCTATCTGTTTTTTCTATTACCAAATCAGTTCTTCGTATTGACTTTTTCCGCGTTTTCGTGTACAATGGGAGCAGATGAGACGGGCGTTCTGCGCCCGCAAATCTCAAGTACGAAGAACCGCCGCACAAGACGGCACAAGGAGAGTCCTTATGAAAAAAACATTGCACATTATCCCGCACTCCCATTGGGACCGCGAGTGGTATCAGTCCTTCGAAGCCCATCGCATGAAGTTGGTTGAGCTGTTCGACGCCATCATCGAGGAGATGGAGAAATCCGAGGAGTACACCTACTATCACATGGACGGTCAGTTCATTCCCGTGGAGGACTATCTGGAGATCCGCCCCCACATGAAGGAGCGTTTGCAGAAGCTGGTTCGGGAAAACCGCATCCAGATCGGTCCCTGGTACGTCCTGCAGGACGAATTCCTCACCAGCGGTGAGGCAAACGTCCGCAATATGCTCTACGGCATCAAGCTGTCGAAGGCCTTCGGCGCAGATCCCCTGATGTGCGGCTATTTCCCCGACGCCTTCGGCAATATCGGGCAGGCACCCCAGATCTGTCAGGGCTTTGGCATCGATAACGCTGTGTTCGGCCGCGGTCTCAACGACGTGGGCACCGACAATCAGGTGATCCGCAAGAACGGCATCACCAAATCCGAGCTCCTGTGGAAAGCCCCCGACGGCAGCGAGGTCATCGGCGTGCTCTTCACCGACTGGTATTGCAACGCCATGGAGCTGCCCTCCGAGCCCGAGGCGCTGAAGGAAAAGATCCTGAAGATCGGTCACTCGCTGGAGCGTTTCTCTGTAACCGATCACCTCTTGGGCATGAACGGCTGTGACCATCAGCCGCTCCAGCGCAACCTGGTGCAGGTCATCAAGACGGCCAACGAGGTGCAGGACGAGTACGAGGTCGTCCAGTCCAACTTCAAGGATTATTTGGAAGAGATTCGCAAATGCAAGGATCAGCTCTCTCCCTTCGAGGGCGAGATCATCGGTCAGTACACCAACGGCTGGTGGCTGCTGACCTCTACTGCATCCACCCACATCGACATCAAGACCCGCAACTGGAAGAATCAGCACACGCTGGAGCGTCTGGCCGAGCCTGCAAGCCGTTTGGCGGCTATGATGGGCGGCGAGTACGACCGCGACTTCTTCCTCTACGCTTGGCGCCGTCTGATGCAGAACCATCCCCACGACTCCATCTGCACCTGCTCCTGCGACGAGGTCTACGACGCCATGCTGGCGCGCTTTGACTCCTCTCAACAGGTTTCCGACCAGCTGACCAAGAACGCGCTGGAGTATCTGGCAAGCGTGATCAACACCACCACCGGCGGCGACAAGGCCGTTGTAGTATTGTCGCTGGAGCCCGGTAAGTCTACCGTCACCGCCAAGGCACATGTAGACTTCGCCAGAGACGACAAGGTGCAGGCAATTGCCATCTACGATGCAGAAGGCAACCTTGTTCCCGCCAAGATCTGCCGCATCGACAATCAGTTTACTTACACCCTGCCCAAGGATCGCTTCCGTCAGCCCTGCTACGTGGATCGCTTTGAGGTAGAATTCCCCGTGACCACCGAGGGCATGGGTTGGCAGGTTTACAAGGTAGTGAAGGCAGAGTCCACTCCCGTCATCGACTGCCCCATCGCCATCCGCGAGAACGGCATGGAGAACGAGACCCTGTCGGTGACCTTCCGTCCCGACGGTGCCTTCAATCTTACCGACCGCCGCACCGGCAGAACCTTCTACAACCAAAACCGACTGGAGGATCAGCCCGACCGCGGCGAAAGCTACAATTTCAACGCAGGCGGCGAGCCCGTCCTCTGTGAGTCTGCCGAGACTTCGCTGTACGAGACTACTCCCTACAGTGCGACCTTCAAAACGGTTGCCAAGACGGCAGGCGATGCAACGGTGACCTCCTACGTGACGCTCACCGCGGGCGTGAACCGCGTGGACGTGAAGAGCGTGATCGTCAATAATGGCGAGGATCATCGTATCCGCGCGCTGTTTGATACCGATATTTCCACCGACGTTGCTCTGTCCGAGGGGCAGTTTGACCTCACCGCCCGTCCGATCGAGCCTTCCTTTACCTGGACGAACCCCTCCAATCTGCAGAAGACCCAGGCCTTCGTGGCGTTGGAGCCCAAGGCGGGTGCGTCGCTGGCCGTTGCCAACCGGGGCATCTGCGAGTACGAGATCCTGCGTAACGAGCACAACACCATCGCCATCACTCTGCTGAGATGCGTTGCCGAAATGGGCGACTGGGGCATTTTCCCCACTCCCAAGGCGCAGTGCAAGGGCGAGTACACGCTGGAATACGCCGTCGTCCCCTACTGCACCGATTGCAAGGGCGCGGCCTACCGCACCGCCTACGATTTTGCCGCTCCCGCAA
>CAZFJJ010000094.1:0-7402 GCA_964519075.1 uncultured Lachnospiraceae bacterium | reverse complement strand
GTGATATTATATTCGCCCTTAAACTGTCCGAAGGACAATATCACTATGCGAAGCATAATATCACTGCGAAGCAATATCACTCGCCGCAAGGCGAATATAACTGAGGCGCACTTCCTTACGGAGTGCGCCTCGTCGGGGAGTTCTTTTTTTGAGATTAATAATCGTAAATGCATTCGAGACCCAGGATGAACTCGCGTCCGCCCCAGCCGTCCTTCAGAGATACAACGATGGTGTTTTCGCCCTGCTTGAGGATAGTGCGAATGTCTACGCCGTCAGCGAAGTCAACGGGCTCCAGCGCGTCGTTCCAGTCAGCGCCGCCATTGCTCTGAGGAGCACCCTCACCGTCGTGAGAGTAAACCAGCTCACCGTTAATCCAAATGTAGAAGGTATTGTCGTACCAAACGTCCATGTAAATGCTGTTGATGTCAGCAGCAGCTACCCAGCCCATTTGCTCTTCGGTCAGTTCAAAGGTAGTGTAGCAGATCAGACCGTGTGCATCGCCTGCCCAGCCGATGGGAGAGTTGCCGTCGCCCAGACCGTCGTAACGGTCGCCCATAGGAGCGGTCCGCGTAGGCCAGGTTGCCATTTCGGCAAAAACGGTCTCATTCTTATACCAATCTTCGCCACTGGCGGAGATCCAAGCAGCCATTTCGTCCTGATCGGGATCGTACTGAACGCCATCAGCCGCACTGTTTACCAAAGCGGGGCAATTGAAGATCTTGTAGTGCCAGTCAGTCTGGAGCTCGAGAAGGGTCCAGTCATCGGGGATGCTGGGATCTCTGGGGTCAGCAGGGGCGGGAGTGGTGATCACTCTCTGGGTGGTGGTAGCAGCAGTGGTGCCGGCAGGATCGCCTGCAGAACCGCCGTCGGTGGTGGTATCGGCGGTCTGTCCTGCACAAGCAACCATACCGAATACCATCAGGCCTGCGAGCAGGATGGCAATAAACTTTTTCATGTCGTGCTTCCTTTCTGTAACGGTGCAGGTTGAATTTTCCGCAAGGCCTCAACGTCGCCGGACGGCAAGGTAGGGATATTGCACCAATATAGCAATATTAATATACTATATTTTCATCGATTTGTCAATAGTTATTCACCGTAGACCGTTAAAAATTCACGGATTTGTAACATTTTTCCGCGCAAACCGAGCTCCCCGCCCAATTTCTGCAGCGCCGACGAAAAAGCGGACAGAACGATCGGTCTGTCCGCCGTATTTCAAAAGAACATGGTGATGCCCCAGATGGCCAGCGCCATTCCGATGGGGAACAGCAGGCTGTAGAGCAACATCGCTCTGGTGAAGGCGATCGGAACGAAGGATTTGGGGTTCGCCTTGTTCCAAAGCAGGTCGATATTGTATCCCTTGGCGTATTTCTGTGCCATAGGAAGTGCAGCCACGCCACGCACCCGCTGACCCGCTGCCTCGTATTCGGCAACCGCAGCCCAGCCGGAGGGCATTTTCGCGGTAGCGTCCATATGACGGTTGTCCACTACCTTACCCACCGCTTTTACGCTGATCAGGCGGAGCTTGACGTATTTCATCAGAAAGCTGAATCCAAAGAACGCCAGTGCAAGTCCTACAAACAACAGTACGTACTTCATCGTTCACCCTCCTTAGTTCTTGGGCTCGTCGATACGGGTGTAGAGGATCGGCACCTCGCCCAGCTCGAAGGTCTCAGGCAGGGTCACGGGATTCCAAGAGAGCTTTTCCATCCCCAGCACCTTGGAGAGTTTTTCACAGCCCTCGGGGATCACGGGCGCAAACAGATTTGCCATATTGGCCATCAGGTAGACGCAGGTAGCGGTGGTGTTGCCAAAATCAGTGAGATCCTCCGCCTTTGCCTGTACCCAGGGCTTCTGGTCGTCGTAATACTTGTTGGCGTACTGGATCAGGGTGACCATATCCTCGGTAGCCGAGCGCAGATCGCCGTTCTCCATCTTCTCGCCCATGGAGACGTACAGCCCCTCCACGTGAGCGGCAACGGCAGGATCTACCTTGCCCGCAGGCACAACGCCGCCGAACTTCTTCTTCAGGAAGGAGAGGTTACGGTTGACGAAGTTGCCAAGGCCGCCTGCCAGAAATTTGTTATAGTTGGAGATCAGATCGGGAATGGAGAAGTTCACGTCACGACGCTCGGGATTGTAAAGCATGGTGTAGAAGCGAACCGCGTCCATTGGATAGTTCTCTGCCAGCTCGTGAACCGAGATCAGATTGCCCTTGGACTTGGACATCTTCTCGTCGTTCATGTTGACGTACTCAGAGGAGACGATGTGGGTGGGCAGGCAGAGGCTGCGATCCATCGCCATCAAGAGTGCGGGGAAAATCACGGTGTGGAAGGGAATGTTGTCCTTGCCGTGGATATAGTAGTTGTTCAGATTTCCGTCCTCGGTCATGTACTCGTTGAAGTCGATGCCTCTCTGCTCGGCTACCCACTTACCGGTGGTCATATAGCCCAGCACTGCCTCGAACCAAACGTAGATGCGCTTGGACTCGTAGCCCTCCACGGGTACCTCTACGCCCCAGTCCAGATCACGGGTAGCCGCTCTGTCGGGCAGTCCCTGCTGGAGGTACTTCTTGGTCTCGTTCACCGCATTCAGACGCCAGTGAGGTGCCATCTTTTCGGTAAACTCCTCGATGTCCTTCTGGAACTTGGACAGCGCGAACATCAGATGCTTGTTCATGCGGGTGGTGGTAGCACCTCCGCAGGTACGGCAGTGCTTTTCGGTCATCATCTTGGAGTCGAAGGAGGCGTTACAGAACTCGCACTGGTCGCCGCGGGTCAGCTTGCCGCAAACGGGGCAGTTGCCCTCGATCTCACGGTCGGACACGAACTTGCCGCAGGTCTCGCAAAAATCCTGCTCCTCGGTGGTCTCGTAGAGATAGCCGTTATCGCGGATCTTGCGAAGGATCTCCTGCACGCCCGCCTTGTGGTAGTTGGTGAAGGTAGCGGTGTACTTGTCGTAGGTGAAGCCCATTGCCTCAAAGTCACGGGTGAATTCGGCGTGATACTGCTCCGCGATGGAGGCAGGAGTGACCTTCTCCCGCTTTGCCCGCTCGGTGATGGGAGTGCCGTGGGAGTCGGTGCCCGAAACGTAGATCACGTCGTAGCCGCAAAGTCTGCCGAAGCGAGCCAGCACGTCACCGGGCAGCAGCGCCGCCAGGTGTCCTACGTGCAGAGAGTTATTGGCGTACGGCCATGCGCCGCCGATAAAAAATCTTTTGTTCATGAAATTATATCTCCGTTCTGCAGAAGCGACGCTTGCGTCGTTTCTGCTCATTCTTTGCATATTTATTGTAGTATAGCACAAATTCGCGGGAAATTCAAGTCTTTCCGAAAAATATCTCCCGCCGAAAGCATAGATTTGTTTTGTTTTTCATAGGAATAAAGCAAACGCCCGCCCGATGGGAGGCTCAATATGGCAAAATTCAAGATCTTTTTGAAAAACACGCTGCTCCTGACCCTTACCGCTCTGCTGATGCGAACGGTGGGGGTGTATTTTAACGTCTACCTCACCGACCGTCTGGGCGCGGACGGCATGGGGCTGTTCACCCTGACCGGATCGGTATACGGTCTGGCAATGACCCTTGCCACCTCCGCCGTGACCCTCGCCGCCACGCGGATGGTTTCGGAGGCGATGGGCGAGTCTGCCGACGGCTCCGAAAAGGAGAGCGGACGAATCCTCGCCGCCATGAAGGCGTGCGTCGGGTACAGTCTGTTCTTCGGGACGCTGGCGGGCGGTTTGCTCTTTCTCTTCGCCGCACCTATCGGCAAAATCATCCTCTCGGACGAGCGCACGATTCCGTCGCTGTGGCTGTTGGCGATCTCCCTTCCCTTTCAGGCGCTGACCTCGGCGCTGTCGGGCTATTTCACCGCCGTGCGCAGGGTCAGCAAGAACGCCCTGACTCAGATCTTCGAGCAGGGACTGCGGATCGGCGTCACCGTGCTGCTGCTGACTCTCTTCACCTCGGGCGGGCTGGAGAGAGCCTGTCTGTGGGTGGTAGCAGGAGGGACGGTCGGCAATCTTTTTTCCTTCCTCTACTGTTTCTTCCTGTACCTGCGCGATCTTCGACGCTACCACCGCGGGCGGGTCGCCGACCCCCACGAGATAGCTCCTATGAAGAAAAAGCTGCTGGGGATCGCCCTGCCCGTTGCCTTTTCCTCCTACCTACGGCAGGGGCTGGTGACCGTGGAGCATCTCCTGATCCCGTGGGGGCTGAAAAAGAAGGGCGATTCCCAAACCGAGGCACTCTCTACCTACGGCATTATGCAGGGGATGGCACTCCCCGTGGTGATGTTCCCCTACGCATTCTTGGCGCCCTTTTGCAACCTCTTGATCCCCGAGATCGCAGAAAAACGGGCAGCAGGGGACACATTGGGCGTACAACGGATCACCGAGCGGGTCTTCCGCTTCGTGCTGGCGATGGGGATAGGAACGGCCGGGATCTTTCTCTGCCTTTCCGCAGAGCTGGGCACGGTCATCGGAAGCAGCGCCGAAGCGGCGAACTACATCCGGCTGCTGGCACCGCTGGTGCCCATCATGTATCTGGACACGGCGGTGGACAGCATTCTGAAGGGACTTGACGAGCAGCTATTCTGTATGCGGGTAAACATCCTGGACGCCGCGCTGTCGGTTTTGGTGGTATTGGTTCTGCTGCCGCGAGTGGGAATCTACGGCTACGTCATCGAAATCTTCGCCTGCGAGCTGATCAACGCGTCGCTATCGGTGATGCGGCTGTTGCAGGTGATGGAGGTAAAGCTGTCACCATGGATGATTCTGCGCCCGCTGCTGGCCATCTTCGGCGCGACTGCGCTCTCCCGCTTTATCTTTGCGGCAACGATCCCCTACGCCGTGGACGGATGGGGGCTGGCGGCACACATTCTGGTGATCGCGCTGCTGTATATGGCATTTCTCGCCCTGCCTGCTCTATTGCGACGGTTTCTCAAGCCGAAAACGGCTTCTCTTGAGGATGATACGCATTTTTGCAAAACAGCTATAATTGACAAAAATTTTTTGATTTTTTGATTTTTTGATTAACATATTGCAATCAATAGAAATCTATGCTATACTGTTAATAAGTGTAGCATATGACAGATGCAAAGCGAGACGGTCTGTTACCTTGTAGCAAATCCCGCCCCTAAAGCTCGTGCATCGTGCCAATGCACCAACAAGGAAAAAGAGGTAAAAAATGAAAAAAACAGCCATACTGTTGTTGCTTGCCACACTGGCATCTGCTCCTCTCGCCATTTTTTCTTCCTGTACGTCTCAAGAGAGCACCCCAGCAACAGCAGCCACAACCACAGCCGCCACAACCGCCGCAACCACAGAGGATCCCGAAATAATGAACACTCCCAGCCAAGTACAACACAATATCCAGTTGAACGAAGACCTTACCACTATGAAAACCGTTGTAAACGCGTCTACCCCCGAAACCGAAGAATATGAAGGCTATTCCATGGTCACCTCGGGTGCAGAATGGCAAATCCCCGCCAACATGGATTATTCGCTTTACGAATTTGTTGGCAGCGGATCCGATCTTTTGGAATATCTGTCCAACGAAGAAAACGGCAGATACTATTCCCACTATCAGAAAGGCAACATCGTATACTACCGTGTCAATTACGCAATCGAAGACAATCCCATTAAAAAGACCAATTACAATGCAGTTACCCAATTGAATGCACTGGGCGCAAAGATCCAATACAATGCTTCCCTGGGTAAGCTCTTGGTATATTACCAGCCCCTGGAGCTGAAAATGTCCTCCGATTATTCTTCCGTCACCGGCCAAAGCGGTGCATTTGCCAAAATCAGCTTCCATACCAGTATTCCGGCCACCTATCTGGTATCGGTGAGCACCCGAAAAAATTCCACGCAAGAGGGAAATATCATTTATCACAAAAATCTGGTTCCCACCAAGGCTGCGGACGGCAGCTTTGTCGGAGTTGCCAAATTCACGATTCCCTACACCGAGCCCGGTGAATATTACATCAACTTCATCAGCAGCGGCAAATGCCTCCAATCCATTCCCTTCACCGTTGAACCCGGGGAAGATCCTTACAACGACCAATATCATCTGATGTTCGCAGGCGACTGGGATCTGATCACCGATCCTAACTACCAGCAGAACATGAGCGATCTGTTCTATTCCGTATATCCCCGCCTGCTGGCAAGATGGGGCACCGGCGTAGAGCCTACGAACATCATCTTCCACGCAGACGTGACCTATGACGGCGTTGCCTACGCAGTGGATAATACCGTTACCGTAGCCACCGACTACGCCAGCGAGAATCCTCACGATCTGGGATATTTCTCTCACGAGTTGACCCACAACGCTCAGCAGTATGACTTCTACTACGGTGACGAAGCCTGGTGGACCGAAAACTTTGCAACCTACGGCGGCTTCCGTTACTTCCACTGGACCAATCCCAACCACATCCAGCTCTATAACAAAAACGACGAAACCCTCTACTTCTGGCCCAGCGACTCCGGCAACAGCTACGGTCCTTACGGCAACGGCTGCAAGTGGTTCTTCGCATATATGGACTATCATTGGCCCACTACCCAAGACGAGAACGGCAACCGTGTTAACGGTCTGATCGATACCATCAACTTCGAAATTAAGAACGGCCGTCTCACCGGCGGATCCGATAATCCTTACAACAAGAACAACACCTTCAACAAGATCGTCAAGGAAGTCACCGGTTACGATTGTATGGAGGATATCCGCGCACAGTACGAGGCCGATTTCAAGTCGGGGGCTTGGGACTTCAAGGGATTTGCCGATTACGAAGGCAATTTCATTACCGAAAATCTGCCCTTCGTGGAAAACCCCGTATATCCTATGCTCACCGAGAAGAATCCCGGCGACAAAACTGCTGCCAAGCTGGAAACACCTGTGACCAGCGGCGAAAATCTGGCACTGGGTGCTACCGTTCCCCAGGTATCGGGTGCGGTCAACTCCAGAGAGCTGGGCGAGTTCTTGGTAGACGGCGATCTCACCACCAAGTGGTGCTGCACCTCCGACTCCGCATCCGACAAGACCTATAGCTTGGACGGCACCCTGCAATGGATCGTACTGGATCTGGGCGAAGAAAAGACCTTCAACACCTATACCCTCTACAATACCAAAACGCAGGAGACCGGCGGCAATACCACCGAATGGGAGCTCCTTGTTTCCAACGATGCAACGAACTGGGTATCGGTAGACTATCAGCCAAGCTGCAACGAAAACATCGCTTCCTTCAACATCGGCCAGCAGACTGCACGCTATCTCCTCTTCAAGGGATACGTGGTAGACTACGGCGACGGAACCATCCGTCTCTACGAATTCCAGCTGTATAATCAGTAATTTATACACCAAACAAAAATCCGTCGCCGCGGTTTTTTGCACCGATGCTTCCTGCAATGT